>DTSG01000087.1 GCA_012965455.1 Planctomycetaceae bacterium
TATCCTTTAGGCTTATCGCCCGGTGGTTTTGGCGGCACCATCACGACTGGAATCGGAGCAATCCGCTGTATATCAATCGTACTTAACCACATCAGCAACAATATTGCCACCGCCATTGCCATCAACATATTCAGGGCAATCAGGAAGCTTGTCACACGATCATAATCATTGATCTTGATCATGTACTCAAATCGAACCGGCCTACTAGTCGGTAATTGTAGTGATTTGGCTGTGCTCATAATGAATAGTAAAAAGAGGAGGACCAGGTGGCAAAAAAAAAATCGATTAGGGAGTTGATGTTGACGGAGCGATATCTTCTGGTTCTAGCTCCGCTTCAGGACGTACCTGCAAGTACCAGTTCCTCCATTTTTCGATCGCCTCAGCTTTTTCGGTGGCTGACGGAACGTCTGGCAAGCCAAAACCATTCAGGCGACGACTAATGAATCGCAAAGCGTTACGTGCTTCTCGTGTTGCGGTCTCGTCGGGGTCGGACAGGGCATACAATAAAGTCGGAACCGCATCCAATCCGCGTTCTCGCGCAAATTGTCGTATAGCAATCCGACGAGCTTGTGGATTCCCTTGGGATATTAACGCCTTCAAGCGTTCGATCTGAGCCTGACGTTCTTTTTCATCTGCCGACAATTTCAAAACGGCCGGAATCGCTTTCATGTCTTTGAACTGCGGCGCGTTGGGGTCTTCGAGCATACTCAGGATTGTTGCAATGTCGCCACCTAGTTGCGTGGTCACGATTTTTCCATTCACGATCCGAGCGTTAGCTGCATCTTCAGGTAATTCCCCCAGCGACACAAATGTCGTGTCGCGCGCTAAGTTAAGGACACTTTTGAGCGTGCTTCGCATCAAGAAAAACATCGCGAAGCATGTGTCCATCGCTGGACCACCGGTTTGAATAGCGCCTGTGAATGAACCGTCGTCTTGTTGTTTACTAGCCAGATAATTTGTTCCGGTAACATACCAAGAGGGAGCGTCGGCAAAAGGTTCCTTTTCAGCCAGTCCTTTGAAGGTGCGATAGCGTTCATACGTGTAGAGGAAATAAAATGGCCACCGCGGAGATGCCTCACGGAGAAACGAATTGAAATTGGAATTAAACCAACCATCGCCCAGAGTTAAAGCTCCTCGCAAAAACCCATCGGGGACCGTGTCTGTTAATGGCTTGAGATTCTGAGCATCCGTTTTTTTGACTTGCAAGGCACTGTTCACATTCGAATTCTTTTTGGGCGGCTCGGGTTGCTGGTTAACAAACTGTAGTAACCCAGCGGTAATATAGAGACTTCCTAGGCCACATGCGGCGTCGGAATGTGCGCCCACGTAGTTCGTTCCACCCAACTCATTTTTGGCTTGTGACGTGCGACGAAACTGGCCGATACCGGGATCATTGACCCCTTTGTAACCCCACGCGCCACTTTGATCCTGAGTTCGCATCAACCAATTACAAGCATTTGCAATCCCTTCAACTTTAACGGTAAATCCTCGATTTTTAGCCGTCCATAAGGCCAGGATGCAAAACTGGCTTACTGATGTATCACCGATTTTTTCTTCTGGGTATCCCCATGATCCATTCTCTTTCTGCCCAGCTTCAATCGCTTTGATGAGCGCAGCAATCTGAGGCCGATATGCATCTGGGTCCACCTCAAGTAATAAAATGGCCGCTATCCCGGCTTCGTAGTACTTTTTCTCGCCATTGTAAGATGCATTGGTTACCGTTTGAGCAATATCAACGGCATTGGCCTTGGCTTTGACCACCTTGGGGTGATTCTTACCACCCGAGACTCCATAGACGTCATGGTATTTATAGACCGCCAAACCAACAATGACCGGCCCACCGGTCGTCTTCATCTGGTCATAGCCTGTTAAATCACCTTCGAGAAATGTGATTCCCTTTTCGACAATCGCTTTCACTCGCGGGGAATTTGGACCCTGCGCAACCAACAACGGTTGAGATAACAATGTTATCGAACATACCAAACCTAAGAGACAATTACGACGACCCATATAGATCCAAGCTCCGGAGCATGAAAAACAAACGCTGAAACGGTGTAAAGTAGTTTATCTAATACAATCTTATACAACTTAAATCATATATTACATGTACTAAACTTAATCAAATATTAGACACTAAAAGTATAATGTCAATCAAGGCACGCCGACCAATTATGGCACGCCATTTTTATTGCCACAAAGGACCATCTACCGTACGGTGCAGGGGTTGTCGTTCTCGTTTTATTGCTTTAATCTGTTGTAACGTTAGACAGTTGCCGATAAGGGGCTGTATTGAACCTCCCAGGGGGGGGCAAATTCCTAACAATTTGTACCAACCCGATGGTCGGGTAGCTCAGTTGGTAGAGCATCGGACTGAAAATCCGAGTGTCGGCGGTTCGAGCCCGCCCCCGACCACTTTTGCATTTACCACGCTGTCATTCTTGGTCTAGCTTGTCCGGCACGGCGTAGCACACGCGGGTGGCCATTCGTAGTTAGAAGCCGATCTGTTGTCTCTTACTGAGCTCTTGCAACAACTTTTCGGCCAACAATCGATTCACTGCTTCGTTAGCGTGCCCGTCAAATGGATTCACCGTAATTTCAGCAACTGCTCTGCCGTTAAGCATGTCAGCCATATTGATGACGGCAATCTCATACGATTGAAAATACTCAACAACTCTATCCGACATTGCGCGTGTTCCCGAAATATCCATTAGATTTGGATAGACCACGACGATCATTCGTCGTTGCTGTGGGGCTGAGCGTGCCTCGGCCAAAGCCACAATTTCTCGCAACTCTCGTTGATGTAGATTCCATGCCATCGAGTCATCAAAGCAGTCGGATAGAAACTTGAGGTAACTGCCCATTAGCTCTCGAGTGCTGAAGCGGCGAAATATACTCCAATAGACAAAATTTGCGACATGATAATGGTCGACAATTGGTCTCAGCAATCGTGGTGCTGTTATATATATCGATGGCTTCTCAATTCCGGCGGCGATGCCAGCATCCTCAATATCATTCAGATAGTACTGCCAGATCACGATGTCACTGGATGTTGATAGGGGATCATTTATTGTTGTTTGCACCTCAGCAAACTCGCTTAACTGTCGCCGCGTTGCCCAGCCCCCTTTGGCTATCAATATCATTTCCCAATCGGAGCCTAACTCCGTTGCAACAATATTTGCATAACGGTCACTGTGATTGTTTATTCCATGTCCAGCCGTAAAAGAATCACCTACTACATACAGCTTGTTCTTAGTTGCCACTGAACTTGCGCTGTGCTCAACGTCACGCATACCCCAACTATTCTTCGGTACGTTGCCATAGCGACTGCGCCAGTTTCCAGCGGAGAGCGTAAACCCGAAACCGTCCGACATGTGGACGTGGTGATAAAAGTAGTATTCCATTGCCGCAAACATCAACAGCGACGAGATGGCAAACAATGTAAATCGCAACATTAAACTGCGGAGCTTTGACGGTCGCTGCCACCACCTCCGGAACAACAATACTGCGAACAGCGGTAACATGACGACGAGCGTTATTAAGATGGTATGGGCCATATCTTCAGCAGTATCCGTTTTCAACAGCGCAAGCTATCTATATTCTGTCGTCTTTTACGTTCATTCACCGTCATTCGCCGCTTGTTATCGAATCTGACAGCAGTTTCGCCCAAGTCATAAAGCGTTTGTCTTTACGGGCAATAATATCAGGCAAATCTTGTTGCGGGTATTCATAAAATCCTTGTCCACTCTTGATACCATACTCGCCGCGTGAAATCATGCCCGTCAGAATATCATGTACCTGACTGTCACTGCGCAAACTTGGAGCTATATTCTCGTACACCTTGCCCAAGACATCCCAGCCGCCAAAATCGCCAACTCGCATTGGGCCTGCAGCAGCCCAGCGAATCGCCAAACTCCCGCGGACTGCTCGATCAAGGTCGCTCGCTGAGATAACCCCTTGGTCAACTAAATCTAACATCTCTCGAAACATCGCAACTTGAATTCGATTCAATGCAAAGCCTGGCACTTCCTTTTGTAACCGAATAGGCTGCTTACCAATTGAGTGTAACAACTGCATTACCTTACCGACGACGTCCTCTGAAGTCTGCTCCCCGGGGATGATCTCAACGACGGGTATCACATGTGCTGGGTTGAACCAATGAGTGTTGATACATCTCGCAGGATGAGCCAGTCCAGCGGCAATCATTGAATTAGGAAAACTAGAAGTATTGCTCGCCAATATTGCTGACTCCGTGACTACCTTCTCGCAGCGACGAAAGAACTCTCGTTTAATATCCAAGTCTTCGGCAATCGCTTCAATAATAAATTCACTCTGTTCACACGCCTCTTGCTCAGCTTGGCAAACTATCATCCGTGAAATCACCTCATCAAGATTGATCGATTCTAACAGGCCATTTTGGAGCATGACCTCCAGATTTTGCTGAACTCGAGCAATTACCGAATCTCGCACAGTCTCGTTTTCATCAAACAGCCTAACGTCAAACCCTGCCACAGCAAACGTCTGGGCAATACCGTGCCCCATAGTTCCGAGACCAATAACAGTTATGGTTTGCATGAAATTACTCTTTTTGATTATGTGCTGCTGCGTTGGCACCACAGCGAGGGTTGGTGATTCATATCAAGCGCATAAAAAAGGTGACGCTTTTAATAATATAAAAGCGCCACCTTAGGAAGGTTACCCTTCATAACTACCCTTTAAGGTACAGTTTCTATTGGAAACTAACCCCAAGAAGGTGGATCAGATGCTGGTGGTTCCGGATCAGCCGGAGCTTCTGGAGCTTCTGGAGCCTCTGGAGCTTCCGTGGCCTCTGGAGCTTCCGTGGCCTCTGGAGCTTCCGGTGCTGCTGCAGCCGCAGGTCCG
>DTSG01000088.1 GCA_012965455.1 Planctomycetaceae bacterium
AAACAGGGCGGCAAATGGCCGAGATGCCACTTGCCGACACAGGCGGTTTTGTAGCCGGTTTCGAGCAGCATATCCGCGATCGTCACTTCATCCGGGTGCAGTCCGTTGTTGCTGTTGGGAAACAGAACGGCCCTCATGCTGAGCCGCTGGTAGTGACAGCCGGTCATCAGCGAAGTTCGCGATCCGGAACAAACCGCGCAGCCGACATAGAAATGATCGAACTGCATGCCCTCGACTGCCATTTGGTCAAGGTTGGGAGTCTTCGGCCCCGTCGCGCCGTTGAACCCAACATCTCCATAACCCATGTCGTCGATGAAAATAATGACCACGTTGGGCCGCTCGGCGGCAATTACAATCTGACAGGTCACCATACTGAACAGGACCAGGCACAGCTGGTATAGATGCTTATTTAAAATCATTGATTCGGTTCCATCTCATTAAGTGATTATTCACAGCCAGTATACATCATTTTATTCTATCTCAAACGCCGAACAAGTTTCTTCCCTTATGCCGTGTTAACCATATCCGCTATTCCAGCGCTTCGTGTATAATTCGCAGCACCTTTGTTGTTCAAAAGACAGTATTCTCGAATTCTCCATATCAAGACGGTTTTCAGCGATGCTCCCAAACATTAGATTCTTTTCCTTAGTCATCCTAATCCTAGTTGGGGTTCAGTATGTGGTGGCGAACGAGCCGCAAATCGAATTAGATCTCAAAGACTACGACACGGAATGTGGCATTGAGGTTTCACAACACGACTCGCTGATCCACGTTACTTGGCCACTTGGAACAGATCGACGTGGGCGGCTGATTTTTGACCTTACGCCCAGTCATCCGCTGATTAGTTCGGCCGCCGTTGCACCAACGTCGCAGCCGTTACGTGTGATCGCCACAGGACTTGACCCTGTCCTGCTACTTCGAGTTGGCACCCGCGATCTCGACAAACGCGACGGTTGGACGATCTTCTTTGATCGAATGCAAAACAAGCCAAACGAAGTACATCGCGCCGTGATAGATCGCACGAGCGCCGTGGCGACGAGTAACGCTCGTCGGGCAACATTGACAATCGGCGACGTGTCCGCGGGGCCGTTTAAGGGTCAACTGCGTTGGACGTTTTACGCTAACAGCCCGTTTGTGCTGCAGGAAGCAATTCTAGCGACTGAGCGTGCCCGTACGGCTTATTTGTATGACACAGGGCTCGTTTGCCAACAGAAGTTACCAACTAAAATGCAATGGACAGATTCTTCGGGATCAGTCGACGCTGATAAGCCGGATGCGATCCAGCAAGCGAGACATCTGGCGGTCAAGGGTCGGGCCATCAGCGCCGAATTTGAATTCGGCTCGATCGCGTTATTTCCCCCGCCACATCGGTACTTCTATCCACTGGACTTCTCCGTCAATCTAAAAAACATCTGGATGGGCCCAAAGTATGATGAGCAGCCGCTGCCATTTGGTTTTGGTATTCGGCATGACCCGAGCGGCGACAACCGTTACGCACCGTGGATCAACGCGCCACCTAAAACGACACAGCACATGGGACTGTTCCTGCTCTTCAGCGATGCGTCTGCGGATCAATCACTACTGGTCGTTTCCCGGCTGTCGCGCAGCGAACGGTTTGCTCCGCTCGCTGGCCATACAGTCTTTTCAAGTCACTATCATGTTGAACATACGCGTGAGATTCTCGCCGCGCAGGAAAATGAACCTGCCAATGATGACCAATTAGAAAAACTACCCTCCGGCGGCGAATACCGAATTCCTCAGCGGCTCAAGAATCCCGGCTTTGTTCGAACCTTGCGCGAACTGGGTGTCGATATCGTTCACCTTGCCGAATTTCATTCAGGTCGAACGCCGAAAATGACGCAGCAACAACGCGTCCGCCGCCTGGAGCTGCTGCACGCGGAATGCCTGCGTCTCAGCGATGATACGTTTCTGATGTTACCGGGCGAGGAACCCAATGTTCATTTTGGCGGGCACTGGATCAGCCTCTTTCCAAATCCAGTTTACTGGGTTCTCAACCGCCCCGCAGGAACACCGTTTGTGGTGGATCACCCACGGCTGGGTCGCGTTTATCATGTCGGCGGCAAGGCCGATGTGTT
Source organism: Planctomycetaceae bacterium (assembly GCA_012965455.1). GTDB lineage: Bacteria > Planctomycetota > Planctomycetia > Pirellulales > Pirellulaceae > UBA721. Next base: position 2,097 of record DTSG01000088.1, read on the forward strand.
GCGGTTGTTGCGAGCCGAAGGCGGTCTGGCATGGACGGCCCACGCACGCATCAAGAGTTCGACTGGTTTTCCTGATCGTTACCGCGACGAGTTGTTTTTCCAATCAGACCGATTCCTAGGCGCTGCATGGAAAGCCATGCCCGCCGACCTTTCACAACCCAGACTAGGTTCGCGGGTACTCGACTTGTTGGACGACATGTCGAATTGGGGAGATCCCAAGTATGTGCTTGGTGAAGTCGACGTTTTTAAGATCGAACCAGATCATGAACTTTACGCTCATATGAACGTGAACTACCTTCGTCTGGAAAAGATCCCAAGGTTCGAGGATGGTTGGCAACCGGTGTTGGACGCCTTGAGAGGCGGGCAGTTTTTTGTGACGACTGGGGAGGTGTTGATTCCGGAGTTCACCGTCAACGGACGACAGTCCGGTAAGTTGGCGGCTGTTCACAAAAAGGGGGAAGTTGAAGTCCGCGTGGATCTGCAATGGACTTTCCCACTTTCATACGCGGAGATCATTACTGGCGATGGTCACAATATAAAACGCCAGCGAATCGACTTGTCGGCGACGGAGTCCTTCGGCAAAAAGTCGTTCAAATTTAATGTTGACGCGTCGCAGGCACGGTGGCTTCGAATCGAAGTCTGGGATATCGCTACTAACGGCGCGTTCACGCAACCTGTCTGGCTAAAGTCCGACTGAATTCGCGCCTGGGCGTTGATCATTTGTCTGGATTATCACTCTCAGTTTTTTGCCGTGGTCCTACAATTGTCTGCGAGCTGGCATCGCCCTCTGCCATGGGGGATTTGTTGCCGTCGCTTGGCTGGCCGGCCAGCCAACTGGCTCCGTTGATCCAAGCCGTGTAACCATTGCCCGTAGCGTCCTCGACCCTATCCCCCTGCATGGCATCCATGTGATAGAGCGCAATCGTCTCGGCATCGGACTGAAAACGCTCGGCGGGAGTGAAGGACTGATCGTATCGGGCCGTGCGGGAAAGCCGCACTTCGCGGATCGCTCCCGGAAACATACCGGTCGGTGAATTGGTGTAGCTGGGGTCAGCACCTATCATGAATTTCTTGCGACTCGAGCGGTGCCCTCCGGGTACCGAGCGTTGACTCTGCTGCACGCCATTCACAAACAGAGTGACTTTGTCCCCGTCGAAGACAAATGCGACATGGCACCAGCGGCGAACCGGAACAGAGTTCTCAGATACTAACGTCAACGATGCTCGATGGGCGTGAAAACCACATTTCGCGTAGCGTTCCGAAGTCAAACTGAGACTGAAGCCACCTTGTCGGGTGTTGCCCATGATATTGCCTGAATTTTCCTCTAGCTCAGGCCACACCCAAGCTTCAGCGGTAAGTGGATGGGAGCCGTCATATTTGAAGGAACCCACCGACAGGTAACTCTCCAACCCATCAAACTCGAGCGCCGGGTAGCGCGACTGGTACGTTGCGCGATCAATGCGGGAACGCAGGCTTCCCCCAGTGATCGCACAACCAGGCAAGGCCAACTTCAACCTAGCGAGTCCTTGCTGGGTAATATTGGTTTCCGAGACGTCCAAACTTTTCAGATGAAGATACAGACCCGCCAAATGCTCCACCGCTGCGTCGCTCACCTTGGACTCGCTCATCAAAAGCTGCTCAATACCGACAAGTTTCTCGATATAAGGCAGTGCCTTGTCTGTCACTTTCAATGTTACCTGTCTAATTGGCATCCAGTTCCGCAAATGTATCAGTCCTGGCCCTTGAATACCCTCCCAGGAGGTCAGATCTATCTGAGCTTGTGGTTCACAGGCTGCGACATAATACTCTAGCCCAAGGTCGGTTTTCGCTACAGCGGGCAGAATAAATGATTTCAATTGCAGTTGTTGCAGATGCACAAGCCCACCGGCAGTCACCCCCTCGGGTACTACCAACGACTCTAGATTGGTCAGCTTACTCAAGTACTGCATGCCACGATTTGTGCCGACAGTTTTACCGACATCCAAATACGTCAACTGTTGCATTTGTTCAAAGGATTTGAATCCTTGGTCGGTGATATTTCCTACTATTGTCAGAGTCTTGAGAGATTTTATCTTGGCAATATAGGGCATCACCTGATCGTCTATTTCATCGGATAGAATATATAGTTCTTCAAGTTCAGGTAGCGTGTGCAGGTCGCTGACCACTTCGTTGGTAACGCCGGATCCCAACAATTCAATTTTACGTACCGTGCGAACTTCCTCTGCAACCAGTTGTCCCCAGTCGCTGGGAAGGCTTTGACCGCTATGTCGTTCTCTCGGCCTAGCATCGAACCTAATGGCAATGATATTATCCGATTCATCCTTTTCTTCCGATCCCATCAGCCGCTCCTGGAGATGGGCGATCGGGGCAGGTTGCCAGTAAATGTAAGCTAGGCTGGTGCACGCAACCGACCCCATAGCACCGATAGCCGCGGCAGAGAATACCAGTCCGAAATAAAACCAACCCCTGCCTGCCTTGTCCTTACCCAGTCGCCGGATTCGACGACGCTGGTATGCAATCGCAAACACAATTCCCCCAGCAAGACCCAACCACATCACCGGTCTAAACCAATCATCTTGGAATCCGTAATCACCAGCTTTAGAGGCTGTGAAAATCGTGAACGGAATTATTCCTAAGCCCAAAAACGTCCCGACCAAACCCAACAGGCTGCCACCCGAGCTGGAACCTCCTGACCCCGAGCCGGATTGGTTGAATGAAGACAGGGTTTCACCTAATTCATCCGAACTTGCATTTTCAACCACCACCCCGCCGG
>DTSG01000089.1 GCA_012965455.1 Planctomycetaceae bacterium
GACCTCTTTCGCGGTGCCGTGAATATATACATTCGGTTTTCCACCGAGTTCAACTTTCACTTCGATGTCGCGCCAGCGGATTCCGCGAGACCAGCCGGTTCCCATCGCTTTGAGAACCGCTTCTTTGGCTGCCCAGCGGCCAGCGTAGTGTTGGTTGGCGGCCTTGCGACTGCTGCAATAACCCACTTCATGTTCGGTGTAAACACGCTGCAAAAACAGCTCGCCATGCTTCTCGATCATCTTCGCAATACGCAGGCATTCGATAATATCGGTTCCTAGTCCAAGTACATTCATCGCACTAACCCCGTCGCATGCTGGACTCGATCGAGTACTTCGGCTGCTTTCAAGCGAGCTTTCGTCGCACCCGCTGTCAGAACGTCTTGGACATAGCTAGAGTCCTGTGTCAACTTTTTTCGGCGTTCGCGAGCGGGGCCAAAATAGGCCTCGGCGGCTGCGGCAAGCTGTTTTTTGATATCACCGTATCCAAATCCACCTTGGCGATACATGGCGGCCATTTCCTGTTGCTGCTCCGCTTTACCAAAGAGGCAAAATAGTTGATACAAGTGGTCAGTCTCGGGTTCTTTGGCGTCTTCCATTGCACGTGAGTCTGTGGAGATCCGCATGATTTGTTTGTTGAGCGCTTGCTCTTCTGCGAAAACGGGAATGATGTTGTCGTAGCTTTTTGACATTTTCTCGCCATCGGTGCCAGGTACCTTGGCGGATGAATCTAGCAGACTGGCTTCAGGTTGCACGAAGCAGTCGCCGTAGTGATGATTGAAACTGCGAGCAATATCTCGGGCCACTTCAATATGCTGCACTTGGTCTTGTCCAACAGGAACACAATTGGAATCGTACCCCAGAATATCTGCGGCCATGAGCACAGGGTAGGTGAATAGTCCGGCGTCCGCGGAGACGCCCCTGGCTTTCTTTTCCTTGAATGCATGGCAGCGTTCAAGTAACCCCATCGGTGTGCCGGTCATCAAAATCCACGTCAACTCGGATATCTCAGGGATGTCCGATTGCAGGAATAACGTTGCCGCATCGGGATCGAGTCCCAGTGCCAGTAGGTCCAGAGCGGCATCGAGTGTAAGTTGGTTGAGCTGTTGAGCGTCACGGATCGTTGTTAATGCATGTAGGTTGGCGATGAAATAAAACGCTTCGTCCTCGTGCTGTAACTGGATATATTGACGAATTGCACCGAAGTAATTCCCCCAGTGAAAACGGCCGGTTGGTTGGATGCCAGACAGTACTCGCATGATGTCCCTTTATGGATGCTTCTATAGTCGTATTGAAGTTTGTTTTCGTGGTTTTCTTGAATCTAGTTCGGTTTGATCGTTCCTGGGATATTGGCGAATTTATTGGTGCCGAGCTCAGCGATCGCGGCCGGTAGTTCGTCTAGTATCTTCATCGTGATTGTTGGGTCGTAATAGTTAGCAGTCCCGATTTGTATCGCTGAGGCGCCAGCCACGAAAAACTCCATGCAGTCATCGATGTTGGCGATTCCGCCAACCCCAACAATTGGAATGTCGACCGCCTGTGCTACTTGGTATACGCACCGCAGTGATACAGGCTTGATAGCAGGACCGCTCAATCCGCCGACATTATTGCCGAGTAGTGGTCGCTGTTTTCTCCAGTCGACGGCCATACCTAATAAGGTGTTGGTCAGGCAGACTGCATCGGTGCCACCAGCTGCAGCGGCAGCTGCGAGTTCAACAATGTTCGTAACGTTTGGCGTAAGCTTGGTGATAACTGGTAAGGTACAATTTTCACGGACATCCCGGACAACTTGTTCACACAACTCAGGGTTACTGCCAAAATCGACACCGTGCGCAACATTCGGGCAGGAGATGTTAAGCTCCAGTGCCGCAACACCACCACAGGCATCCAAACGGTTTGCGATGCCGACGTAATCCGCTTGATTTTCTCCGGCAATACTGACAATCACTGGTGCGTCTAAGCTGACAAGATACGGCAAGTGATTCTCGATAAACGCGTCGAGGCCGTCGTTGTCGAGCCCTATTGAGTTCAGCAACCCCGAGGATGTCTCGATGGTTCGCCAAGGAATATTTCCCTTGCGCATCTGCGACGTGATAGTTTTGGGAACAATTCCACCGAGGCGTGAAAGATCGACAATTTGCTCCATCTCACGCGCGTAGCCAAAGGTGCCTGAAGCAACCATGATTGGATTTGGAAGCGTTAGCCTGCCTAGGCAAACTTGCATATCAGCGGTATCAGCATCGCGTATCAAGGATATGATCTCTTCGTGTTAAAGAAGTGTAGTTGTGTTAGTTGAATCCCCTACACCGTACTTTAACCGGCAAACACAAATTCCTCAATTCATGGAATGGATACTGCTGGTATAAATCTGACAACAATTATCAAACACAGCAGCTTCTTTCATCGTGAAAAAGACTTCAACCGCTTGACTAGAGGCCCGGAGCAATCGGGTGTAAGCCGCTAGGGGGCTTCGCTAACAGATTAGATGACGCCGCCATGAACACGTTGTGGAGCCATGTGGTCAGGTTGATCTAAATGCCAGAATCGTTCCCAGAAGTTTAGAATCTGGCGTTGGTTTTCCGAAACGAAAATTAACTGCTGGGTTCGTCGAGCCCGATCGCCGGAGAAGGCAGGTATAATACAACCAATACTGGTACTCAAAATGGCAGTTAAAACTATAGCGTAAAACAGGCGTCGCATTGAAATTCTCCTAGACCTAATTTATCGGGCTCTCGAGCACATTACCCGAGACGATAAACGATTGGTTGAACCCTAAAAAGTATTGGTGTTTGTTAGGTGAAAATTAAGTGTAAATACGTTAAAAACGTTAACTTGATTTCAAAAATTGTTATCTGGACTAATTGAAGTTGGCTATAACTACATAATCTCGTGATTGACCGCAATATGAGTTTTAATAATTATCTCATTTGCGGTTACTTTATGCCTCGTACGGCCTGCTCCATTTGTTTGCCCGCCCGAAAAGTTACGACCAGTTTCTCTGGTACGTCAACCGGAGCCCCTGTTTTAGGGTTCCTGCCCTTGCGAGCTTTCCTGGTTTTACATTCAAAGACACCAAAATCGCGTAATTCGAGTCGGCCCTTGTCACGCAGCACATTGGTAATGGCATCGAGCGTCTTTTGCACGAATTGTCTGGATTGTATTTGGGTGATGCCAAGGTCGTTAGCGATGGCATTGGCAATATCTTTTTTTGTGGTGGATTGGGACATTAATTTATAGGGTTTAACACGGCATCTTAGTCATTTTTAGACATGCATAAAGCGCATTGCTCCTTGTTCTTAGTATCGATTCATCTATGCAGGAACTTGAAGTAATCGTCAAATTCTACGTAATTGGTATAATCGGAATGTCGACGATTATGGGTTTGTGGTCGAGCAGCCATTTACGAGCAAACATAAAAGTACAAAGTCCAACGACATCAAAACAAAACCGAAGGGATCAGACCTGCGATGACTGAGGTAAGTAAAAAATGGTATCACGCTGGCTTGCAATTTAAGTGCACCGGATGCGGCGATTGCTGTACAGGTGAGCCTGGCTTCGTATGGATCGATGAGGTGGAAATTGCAACCCTGGCAAAGTTGATTAACATGCCACTCGAAGAATTTCAAGACACCTACACGCGCCGCATCGGAACACGTTGGTCGTTGGTAGAGTTCCCCACCGGCGATTGTGTTTTTTTTGATGCCGAAAAACGTTCCTGCGGTGTTTATGAAGCTCGACCAAGGCAATGTCGCACTTGGCCGTTTTGGGATTCCAATCTTGAATCACCGGAAACCTGGCAAGCGACCTGTCGTGATTGCCCAGGCAGTGGAAAGGGGCCAGTGATAAGCCTCGAAGATATCGAAATACAACGCCGCCAGGTGAAAATCTGAGCCATTAATTAACACAAATTACAAATGGGCTTAGCCGCCGATTTGGTACATAGCGCGTTGGGGTTTAATGAAGGTATCGGTGTCGATGCCGTGAGCGGCGTTCTTGCCACTTACGCAACTTCGGATCAGCGTTTCCAGTTCATCATCGGTCCCTTCGTTTCGCAATAATTCACGCGCGTCCCATTCGGTTGTTGAAAAAAGACAGTTTCGCAATTGACCCTCTGCAGTAATGCGGATGCGATTGCAATTGTGACAAAATGGATGCGACAGCGGATTGATAAACCCAATTCGGCCTTGGCCGTCGGAAAATCGAAAATCAACAGCCGGTTGACTTGCATCGTCACGCGTGACGGGCAACAGTTTGCAGAATGCCGTTTCCAAAATGTTCTTGATTTCATCTCCAGTCAAAACCTGTTGACGTTGCCACTGATCATCAGCGTCTAAGGGCATGAATTCAATAAATCTCAGCTCGAGGTTATACTGCCGAGCGAACGTTGCGAGTGGTACAATAGCTTGTTCGGTGATCGACTTAATGGCGATCGCATTGAGTCGAATTTTATCGAAGCCTAACTTCTTCGCTTGATGAATTCCCGCGATAACTTGGTCGATACCACGGCGGCGGGAAAGCTGGAAGAAGACGTCGTCGTCGAGCGTGTCCAAGCTTATATTGAGACGCTGTAAACCAGCATTTTTAAGCGCAGCAGCTTGCTCGGCCAGTAGCACGCCATTGGTAGTGAGCGCAATGTCGTCGATTCCGGCGATCGTCGATAGCCGCTCTATAAGCTCGGCAAGATTGTTTCGAACGAGAGGTTCCCCACCGGTGATTCTCAAACGGTTGATGCCGAGTCGAGCAGCTACTGAGGCGAATCGTTCAATTTCTTCGTAGGTCAAAATTTCTTCACGGGGTCGAAATACGACGTTTTCCGCGGGCATGCAATAAAAGCAACGAATGTTACAGCGATCGGTGATGCTGATC
>DTSG01000090.1 GCA_012965455.1 Planctomycetaceae bacterium
CGTTAAGTCTTCGGGCTCGCGAGATTCCATAGTCCGTTCGGAAATGTCGCTTGTTGTATGACCGGACGCGGACTCATCAGAATCGGCGGTCGCGTTTTTGGGGATTTCATCCTCGGGTGTTTTCCCGGTAAGATCCGCCGCGAGCGATTTCCAGTGACTTTTTTTCGATTCAGTCATGAATGTTTATAGTCCGTAATATTTATTGGTATCAACTGCCCATATTCTATATATAGAACAGGGAATACGTAAGTTGGCAATTGCAATAGTTTTCGTATTGCTGCGCAGAGGTTGCACGCACCGCGAATAATACTCGGAAGCAGACGCTGGTTTTGGCCCGGTGGCTTCATTAATGAGTGCCCGAGACGCTGCCAGCAGATTTAGCGACGATCGACAAAGAAGTTCCCGTTGCTACCCACGTCGAACAGAGGACTGTTATAGTCAAGATCATAAGGAGTTTTACAACCGGGATATAATACTAAATTGAATCCAACGTTCCAGCTTTCTTCACGGTACCCATCGTTCGCGGAACCTTCCTCAGGAATGAGGTAAGTTGCGTTCGCGTCAAGGGCCCAGTTCTCATTGATTGGTGCGCGAAGTTGAACACCGAGAATCCCGTCTTTATTTCCGGTAAAACCACCCATCAACCGAGTCATGACGCCCGTTTCAGGATTGGTGTTGCGAATAAAGAAAGTGTACACATCGACGCTATACCATGATTCATCAACGATGCTGGGATTGGTCTTACCTACGCTGGTATGCGAGTCGCCATGGTCGGCATCAAGAGCCATCCAAAATCCGATCTCGTGTGCGTCTGGAAATTTCCAGCTAATTTCGGTGCGAACCTGAAGTAAATCTAAGTTATAGTTCCAGTCGTCGTGCATGTAGTCAACGACTGCTCCGCCCTGTAATCCCCAGTCTGCGCGGTGGAACAGTCCAGTGGTGAGAAATAGTTGTTTACGATCGCTGGTAGTGGTTTCGCTGCCCGATAAATTGGTTTGCGTTCCACGTAATCCAAATTGGGCAGACACCTCCCCGCGTCCTAAGCAATTAAACCCTTTGCCAAGATTAAATCCCTCAGTGAATCCAAAACTGGCCGCGCCACCGCGATTTAAAGGACCAGTAAAAGCATTGATGCCGGTAAAGAACGTGAAGCGGTCCCAGTCAATCGTCGGGCATGGAATCAAGCAACCGTCGGCGCATATACCTAGACGACCGCCGCAAAACGAACTAAAGGTGTTTCCGATAACAATCTCACCGACGATAGGCCCGCTGACGATGTCGCCACTGAGTAATGTGTTCGGTGCCGAATCACCTGAGCTGCCTGGCGAAGAGTTCGTAGGTAGAATTAACTCAGCGGGAACCTCCTCGGCTCGCAATACCGAAGACGTATCATCACCATCGGGTAGAGTATACGTGGCATGTGAGATAACGGAGTCGATTTTTGGACCGACAATCGTCATTAGCGTAGCGTCCTCGGCCACTGAGGCCCGCAAAGGATTCTCCGCTGCTTGAACGGAATATTGAGAGGCAAAGTAGGTCGCAAACGCTGTTATGGTGGCGATCTTCAGGGCATGTTTGAATAACATCTTGTGGACATCCTTGTTCACTTAAACACCGAATGAGGTTAATATGTAGCTAATCGGACATGTTGGCTGATTCATTAGATAAACCGCTGTGAATAATAAAATATCCGAGATAACTCTATTTTCCCCGAGCTTTTACACGAAAACTCCTATGGTTGACCAACGCCCTAACATTATATTCATCATCACCGATCAGCAGCGGTTTGATACGATCAATTCCTTGGGTTTTGATTTTATGGAGACACCGCATTTAGACCGCTTAGTTCGCGAAGGTGTGTCTTTTACAGGCTGTCACGTGACCGCGGCGTCCTGCGCTCCGGCTCGGGCCAGCCTATTTAAGGGGTATTACCCGCATACGACCGGCATTCTAAAAAATGCCGACCGCTGGCGCGAAAGCTGGGTAGAGCTGCTTAACACGTCGGGTTATCACTGCACGAACATAGGCAAGATGCACTCGTGGCCATTCGAAACGCCGCTGGGATTTAACGAGCGGTATGTAGTTGAGAATAAGGACCGTTATCTTGAAGGTCGATATTATTTCGATGAATGGGATAAAGCTTTACGTTTTCGTGGATTGATTAAGCAGCAGCGCGAACAATACCGTAAATTGCCGGATTATGATAAACAACTGGGTGCGTTTGACTGGAAACTTCCCGCGGACACACACCCTGACAATTTTGTCGGCGATATGGCGTGTTGGTGGCTGGATGCGCATCCACACACGGATCCAAATCCTCTTTTTCTACAGATTGGTTTTCCTGGTCCCCACCCACCCTACGACCCCCTGCCGTCCTATGCCGAAGCATATCTTGATAAACGACTGCCGATTATGGAAGTCACTCAAGATGAACTGGATAATCAACCGCCACCGTTGGCGGAACTGCGCCGCCACAATAGTGAAATAGACCACGATTCGGTCATCATGCCGCTAAATCCAACGGCGGCGCAACGGCAGCGACAGCGGGCGTACTATTGCGCCAATATTACCATGATCGACGAAAAGGTCGGACAAATAATGGAGTCCCTCGATCGCAATGGGTATTTAGACAACTCGGTAGTCATCTTTACAAGCGATCACGGTGACTGCCTTAGCGATCATGGGCATAGTCAAAAATGGACGATGTACGACCTGATAACGCAAATCCCTTTGATAGTGTGGTCTCCGGGACGCTATCCAGCCGGCAAGGTTGTCGATGCACTTTGTCAGCAGATGGACCTTGGCCCCACTATTTTGGAGTTAGCAAACGTCGATGTCCCCCCTACCCTAGAAGCAGTTAGTTTGGCGGAAGCGTTTACAGATGATGATTGGCCAGGTCGTGAATACCTATTCGCCGAGCAAGCAAAGGACGGAATTTTAACTCATGCGGAGTTTATGACGATGGTCAGGACGTCGAGTCATAAGTTAGTCCATTTCTTGGATGAACCGTATGGACAATTATTCGATTTGCACAATGACCCGCGAGAAGTGAATAACCTCTGGGATGCCCCGGAAACTGCAACCGTTAAACAACAACTGCTGGCCGAGTTAAGAGAGTGGCGGATCCGCAGCTCTCTGCAAACGGCAGACTTGTTCCAGGATTATCGGTAGCCGCGGTAATGCGATTTAGCCCAAGCGTGCAAACAACACAACTTACCCTCAGTAGTGGATAATGCTTTGAACCTTACGTGGAGTGAGTCGCTCGCGACCGTTTAAGAAATCTAGCTCGACGACGAAGCAGCAACTCGCAACGACCGCTTCCTGTTGTTCAAGCAACTCGCAACAAGCCCTGATCGTTCCGCCGGTGGCTAGAAGATCGTCAACTAACAGTACCCGCGACCCCTTTTCTACCGCATCGACGTGCATTTCCAAGATATCCGTCCCATATTCCAACTCGTATTCCAACGAATTGGTATCGTATGGGAGTTTTCCAGCTTTACGAATTGGTACAAATCCGCAATCCAATGCCATTGCTACAGGCACCCCGAAGATAAATCCGCGAGCGTCTGGAGCAGCGACCATGTCAATTTGTAGAGTGCTAACAAGTTCCACAATTGTGGCGACGGCCAGCTTCAACGCGCTTGCATTTTGTAGCAACGGACAGATATCCTTGAAGTTCACACCAGGAACGGGATAGTCTGGAATGTCTCGTATATATCGAGATAACTCGGTTGCGGCGTTCATTAGGCAACCGTTTTCTTGAAATATCGACGCTCTTGAGGGGCTTTGAGTTCATCGCCTAGTTGCGTAAGCGACTCGATCTCTATTTGTCTCACTCGCTCGCGCGTTATTCCTAATCGCTTACCGATTTCCTTTAGCGTGTGTGGCTGTTGACCATTCAGTCCAAATCGCATTTCGAGCACTAGCGCATCACGTTGATTCATGTCCTTGAGACTGTTCATGACGTGGTTTAGAGCGTCAGACTTTACTAGGTTCGCTTCTGGTGTTTTGACACGGTCGTCACTAACGACATCACTAAGTGCCCAGCCATTTTCGTGATGGTCCGACTGCGGGGCGGAACTTTGTACGTGGATTGCTTTGCGGATCATCGGTAACTTGCGGCGTTCTACTCCTAGCAAGCGTGCTATTTCTTCGTCTGTCCCGTTTCGTCCAAGAACATCCATCAGGCGGGCGTTCGCGCGTCGCCATTTTGATAACAGTTCTACCATATAGGCAGGGATGCGTATCGTTTTTGCAGTGTTGATCAATGACCGCTTAATGGACTGTTTAATCCAGTAACTGGCATAAGTACTGAAGCGTGTTCCCATCGTGGGATCGAATCCCTCAACAGCTCGCAGCAACCCCAGATTACCTTCTTCGATTAGATCTTGCAGCGGCAGTCCTCGATGATTGTATTTACGGGCGATGTTTACGACCAAACGAAGATTAGCACGGACCATCCAGTCACGCGCTTCCGGATCTCCCTTTTGTATCTTTCGTGCAAGCGCCTTTTCCTGATCTGCAGTAAGAAGATCAGTCGCGTTAATTTCACGAAGGTAGATTTCAAGAGGGTTCTGAGTTTTTGCAGAACCAGTCTTTGGTTGTTTTGGGGGCGCAATTGTTGCCATTGATTGTATTTCCTATAACAAATGTTTCGAGAATATCCTCGCTAACCTTTGATATCGGAATCCGCAATAACGAAATTAAGTTGCTACGCAAACATGCTGACTGCACTGTTCGTTCCTACTGTACCGAGAATAATAAAAAAACCGCACTAAGGGAGTGACCCATTTAGTGCGGTTGTGACGGCGTCCAAATGGACAACTATTCGTCAGATTCGTCAGAATCGGTATTCG
>DTSG01000091.1 GCA_012965455.1 Planctomycetaceae bacterium
TTCACTGGACACACAAACTGCGGCAAATTCAGCACCGGTCACCCGCCGCGCGGCACGAAGCGTCACCTGAGCAACTTCGTCCACCGTGAGCGCTACCTAGAGTTAAATCGATACGTCCAAAATAGCGGAAAGCTCGATGAGATTGTTTTGAACGCCCTTGTCGCTTACCGCACATCACTGCAATTGATTGTTTCCATTAACGCGAAAAGCGATGAATACGCCTGGCCTGAACTTGGTGTCTACGATTGCTATGGCTGCCATCATGAGCTGAAGAATCCAAGTTGGCGGGGGCAAACGCTTCCAGGCGTTGTACCGGGGCGGCCACAATTCCATCTGTGGCCAACTACGTTGATTGCGTTAGACGACGCGAGTAATGAGAGTCTGCAGACCGCCGGCAGTCAACTCCGAGATAATCTCAACAAACATCCGTTTGGAAACGCCAAGTCAATTTCCGACGACATTGGGCCACTGATCGCAGCTCTAACTGCGTCAATTGATAAGAAGCTGGCGACCCGGGCAATGGCGTTGGCCAATATGATCGACCCGCTGCCATCTGCCAAAACTGACGCCAAGCAGGCGATAACAGCGTTGTGCAAGTTGGCTGCTAAGCAACCTGATAGTTTCGAATCGGCACGGCAGATAGCTTGGGCAATTCAGTCCGTTTATCGCGATAGCCAATTACCAGAAAACATCGCCGTAACCTCGGCACTTGAACAACTATCCAAGCAGCTGATGCTAGAATTCCCTGCCGGTCCGTCACTGCCAACGAGCACCAATCAACAATCTAGCCAAATAGCTGTTTCACAATACGAACCTTCCGAGTTCCAGAAATTTATCGCCGATATTGATGCGGCTTTGAACCCCTAATGGCACCGCCGCGGAGGCGCGTTAAACAACCGAAATAACAGCTTCTCCGCACTAATATTTACGTTTCACGGCACCATTTCCCATTAATCCGCGAACCTCTTCCTGCCGATATTTAAGATATACATGTCGTCTTTTAATCGGTAACGGATTACCTACGTGTTTAAAGTCTGCAAATATCAACAGCTAGTACTAACAAACCTTGTTCTAGGGATTTTGTTTACATCCGTCGTTGCCGCTCAACCGGCTGTTGAAATTGCCACAATTCCAGTAGATTCACCGCCGACGGTAACACCCGCGGAAGCCATCACCGAGTTATGGCGGAACATCCGCCGCGGAGTCGCTGAATCCCATCCACTCGCGCCTTCTGCAGCCGGGCTCAAACTTCTCAGTAAAACCAAAGCAGCGGCACTCGCCGAAAACAAGAACTGTGTCGCCTGCCACAAGGGCGTTACGGACATGCACAATGCCGACACTGTGCATCTCAGTTGTGTCGATTGCCACGGCGGCGACGCAACCGCCACTAAAATCGATAAAGCGCATGTCCAACCGCGATTTCCCAAACTCTGGAAATCATCTGCCAATCCTGTGCGTTCCTACACGCTGTTGAACCACGAAGATCCTGATTTCATTCAGTTCGTCAATCCAGGCGACTTGCGCATCGCCTCACGCAGTTGCGGCAAATGCCATCAAAATGAACACCTGCAAGTCCAAAAGAGCATGATGACGCACGGTTGCATGTTGTGGGGTGCTGCCTTGTACAACAACGGCGCGGTAAAAATAAAATATCCTCGCTACGGTGAAAGCTATAGTGAAAACGGTGTACCGCAACGCATCTTTACCGTCCCGCCTCCGACCCAAGATGAAATTGTTAACAAAGGAGTGTTACCTTTTCTGGAACCATTGCCACGTTTCCAAATAACGCAACCAGGTAATATCCTGCGAATCTTCGAGCGAGGCAGCACGGCCATACCGGAAATTGGGATACCAGATGTGCTCGAAGAGCCTGGTCGCCCGCGAGTGAGGCTTAGTGAACGAGGGCTAGGTACCGGCAATCGAACCGACCCAGTGTTTGTGGGGCTACACAAAACACGACTACTCGATCCCACGCTTAATTTTCTTGGCACCAATGACCACGCCGGCGACTATCGCTCTAGCGGTTGCACAGCGTGCCACGTCATCTACGCCAATGATAAGTCCCCGGTTCATTCAGCTCAGTTCGCTAAGTTTGGCCACCAAGGTCTCAGCCACTCCGTCGACCCCACAATTCCTAAAGACGAGCCTGGTCACCCCATCGCGCACAAATTCACGCTCGGCATTCCGACAAGCCAGTGCATCGTGTGTCACGTGCATCCTGGGACTAATGTTCTCAATAGCTTCCTCGGTTTTATGTGGTGGGATAATGAAACTGATGGCGAGTTCATGTACCCCAAAGAACAGAAGTATCCTACTCCCAAAGAGATTGATGCAGCTCAGGCAAACAATCCTGAAGAGGCGTCGATTCGCGGAATGTGGTCTGATCCCGAGTTCCTTTCCAAGGTTGGTGATCTTAATCCCAAACTAAAACAAACCCAATTCGCAGATTTCAATGGACACGGCTGGGTATACCGCGCTGTCTTCAAAAAGGATCGCTACGGTAACCTGCTCGACTTCGAAGGCAACCCGGTCGAAAAAACAACCGGTAGCATGCTCGCAGCAATGAAACCACCTTCTCGCTATGAACAAATCCACGGCAAAACACGTCCCGAAACACCAGTACACATGATGGACATCCACCTGGAAAAGGGTATGCACTGCGTCGACTGTCATTTTGCCGTCGATAATCACGGCAACACCAAGTTATATGGCGAAGTCCGCGCGGGGATCGAGATCACCTGTCGCGATTGCCACGGTGACACCACCCACAGCGTGATGGACCGGATTCTTGACGCGGATATACCTGCGAATCAAAAAATGAAGACGACTGGCCCCGCCGCGCCACCAGACGGGACTAATTTACTAGCGCTCAATACACCCTTTGGCAAACCACGATTTGAAGTCCGTAACGGTGAACTTTATCAAAACTCGATGGTTACCGAGGGTCTTGATTGGCCGTTAGTGCAAACCAAAGACACGATCACCCCAAGTAGTCGCTTTTACAACCACCTGTCGCACATGTCTAAAACTTCTCGCTTTGACAGAAACGGTAAGATCATCTGGGGCGGTGACGGCAATGATGAGCAGTGCGCCCATCAGAGTGACAACATGAGCTGCATCGCTTGTCATTCATCGTGGAACCCCTCATGTTTTGGGTGCCATTTGCCGCAAAAGGCCAATGCCAAAAAGAAGGACCTGCATTTTGAAGGGGACTTTACCCGTAACTACACTTCCTACAACTTCCAAACACTCCGCGATGATGTCTACATGCTCGCCCGAGATTCCAACGTCTCGGGAAATCGAATTGGACCAGCCCGTTCTGCATGTGCCATCCACGTTTCCTCTTACAACGGAAACCGCGAAATTATCTATACGCAGCAACAGACGGTTTCCTCGGACGGTCTCAGCGGAATAGCATTTAGTACCAACGTACCGCATACTGTCCGCGGCGGAGTCGGCTTGCCCCGCGGTGGCAGCGTTGGCGGCACCTATGAAACCAAAATGTGCACTGACTGCCACTTAAGCAAGAACCTAGATAACAACGCAATCATGGCACAATTGCTGATGCAGGGAACCAATTACGTCAATTTCATTGGTCGCAGCGCCTGGGTTGCTGCTGGCGAACATGGACTTTTTGCCATCGAAGTTACTGAGTTATCGGAACCACAAGCCGTAATTGGTAGCACATTGCACAAACTAGCGTATCCAGACGACTATCAGAAACACCTCGACCACGACCGGCAATTGCAACACGCCCATGAGCATCCAGGCATCGACATCTTGGACCAACTCAAGGGAGTAAATCGCAAGAAAAACCCTGTTGAGGTTCATGAAGTGTTAGACATACAGCATCGCGGTGAATATGTTTACGCAGCCTGCGGTGCCGGAGGGGTGCGGATATACGACGTCGCATTCATTGACCACAAGGGTTTCTCGGAACGCATCGTCACCGCTCCCGTTTCTCCACGAGGGCAGAAGTTCTTTATCAAGACCCCCTATGCGACTTCAGTCGCCTCGCCGTCGACAATTGTCGCAAGCCCGATTCGCCGACAAACTGCGTTGAACGAAGAACCGGTAATCCCTCCATTTTACGGTTTCATATACGCCACAGATCGTGAACTAGGTTTGCTATGCATCTTTGCCGGAACATTGCTAGACGGCAATCCCTTGAACAATTTTATCGAACTCAATACAGTCTTTAATCCAGACGGATTACTGGACGGCGCGACGAATGTCACCATCGTCGGTCAATATGCCTATGTCTGTTGTACTACTGGTTTGGTCATTGTCGACTTAGACCCAGACCCAGACCCGACTAAGCCAAAGGTGGTCAGCGTTATCGAGCAAGGGATCAATATGCCACGTAGCGTGGAAGTGCAATTCCAGTATGGCTTCTTGTGTGATCAAGACGGAGTAAAGATTCTTGATACGACCGATATTTCCAAGCCCAAATTGATAACTACCGTACCGCTTGACGATGCCAAAAACATTTACGTGGCGCGTACCTACGCCTATGTGTCGGCGGGACATCAAGGTTTGGTGATTTTGGATGTCAAGAATCCCAGCAAGCCGGTGATCGACCAAGTGTACAATGCTGGCGGCAAGATCAGCGATTTGCATGACGTACAACTTGGAATTACTAACGTCAGTGCTTTTGCATATCTCGCGGACGGACATAATGGCTTCCATGTCGTGCAACTTACCAGTGCCAACCGTCCGGACAATAACGGCTTTAGTCCCCGCCCATTACCCGTGTTGATCGCTAGTTATGTGTTGCCACACCATGGCCATGCGTTATCGATATCGAAGGGAATTGACCGTGACCGAGCGGTAGATGAATCGGGTA
>DTSG01000092.1 GCA_012965455.1 Planctomycetaceae bacterium
ACGCTGCTTTCATTGAATCAAAGTGATCACACGGTGGCTGTGCGGTTTTCGATTTTCTCGGAATTGGATGATTTGTATACGGTCACGATCCAAGCGCCGGGACAATGGAATATTACAGGTTTACACGATGATACGGGGGCGGCACTGGGATACCATGAAACGATTGACGAGATGGGGATCCGCAGGTTGCATGCTAAATTTCCGGGACGTAAAGCATTTGGACGGTTGCACAGTGTACTGCTTACCGCAGAACGCGTACCGCCGGGATGGTTGAATCAATGGCAGGAGTTTCATCTGGCCGTTCCCAAGTTCATGCTGGAAGATACGTTTCGCGATGAGGGGGTCATTGCCATCCGCACGCAGTCTGGGTTTGAACAGGTCTATGAAATCCGAGCAGAACAGGTTAGCGGTGTGGAAACGCTGGCAACGGCAGAAAAACAGGAAGCAGGGTTGTCCGGGCGATTGGCGTTGGCATTTCGATATGAAAAACCGCAATACACCGTTGCGGTCGTAGCACGACGGGTCAAACCTGTCATGGCAGCTCGACTGGCAACTTTTTTAAATGTCCAGGTGGGTGTTCTGCATACCTATTCTGAAATCAATTACACCGTGCAGCAGTCGTTGGTTGAAAAGGTCCAGTTCGTGCTGCCTACCTCTTCCCCGTCGGACCTAAATGTTGTGGGTCTGGGAGTGACTCAAATCAAACAGTTTGTCAGTGAGGAACAGGACGGCAAGCGGATTTGGACGGTGACACTCAACAAACCGACGGCAGGTAATATTATCATTGGCATCGACTACGAGCAGGTTCTGGAAGAGACGGAATCCAAATACGTCCCGGCGCTGGTTGTTGCCGGTAATGTGGTTTATCAATCAGGAGTTCTTTCGATCGAGTCGTCACCGGAACTGGCGATCGGTGTCGAATCCGTTGCCAAGCCCGTGGATGTGGGCGAGTTGGTGGTTCTTGGTTACAGTGTTGGCAAACATCGAGTTGGCGCCTTTGGATATACCGGTGCAGAGCCAGTGGTTACGTTGACCATTGACCGTCCCAAATTGTTTGCCGTACCGAGTTCGCTGATTCAACGAGGTGAAATCGTTTCATTTGTGTCCAGTCACGGAGTCTATCAGTCGGTTGCGCGATTTGAATTACTATCGAAAGCGAGCTATTTGCAGGTTCAACTACCTGCCAATGGAAAACTGTGGAGTGTCGTACTGGACGGAACGCACACATTGAAACCGCAAAAGGTGGGTGGAATCGAAGGCCGGTTTCTGGTTGCTTTGACAGTGGATGACCAACAGGGTGCCTGGTTGCGGGATCTGCGAGTGGTCTATGAACAGAAGGTCACTGACGGATCCGGAGAATTTTCATTAGAAGCTCCGACATTGTATGAATTCAATGGTGGCCAGGTTACCCCGCAACAGGATGTGAAATTGGAAGCGGGGAAAATGCGGTGGCAACTCATTGTCCCTGGCAGCTATGTCATCCAGCCCTCTGCGAATTCCAGTATGAGGTTGATTCGTCAACCCGAGCAGGTGCCGCAGGTTGCCTATGCAGCGGGCACGGTCTGGATTGCTTCGGGCGGGGTGCTGTTAAACGCTTCGCTGGCGGATAGCGCCGTTGCTTCGACCAGCGAAATGGCGCCGGGATACGATTTTGACGCCATGGCGTATGAAGACGAAGAGGGTGCGGAAGATGCATCATCCTTCAGCGGCCCTATGGCTGAATCCGTAACGCTGGAGTCACGAGATGAATCTAGGCGAATTGCCGAGCTTTCAGATTCAGATGAAGCGATTACTACGGCCGACATGCCGGCCCTAACACCAGCACCCGTTTCGCCACAGACACCGACACCGGGAGAAGATCTGATGCCGGAGTCCGGTCGACCTCCGCTGGTGACCGCGCAACCTCAATCACCTGATCTCGGAGATCAATCGTCCCCTAATTTGCCGTATACCCGTAACTCAGACTACGCTGAGGAGGGCCAAATCGCGGGGGACTCTTATAAAAACAGCCAAATTTGGGCGTTACAGGGAATGAAGAGTTTAAATGTGGATTTGTTAGACAAATCACGTGATGCTCAAGGTGATATCGATGTCGAATGGATGGATTTTGTGCGATATGATTTCCAGAGTCTGGGTGGGAATCCTCGGTTGTCCGGCAAGGTGGTTCGTAAAAGCTTTGTCACCATTTGGGCGTGGGTCATCGGCTTGGCTGTATTGATCGTAGGTTTGGCACTAACCAGCCTGCCAACAAAAACGAAACGTAACTATGTATTCGGGATATTAGCTGTCTTGGCGTTGGCATCGGCCATTCCGGCATTTGCCTTTTATCGTCCCATTACTGAAGTCAGCTTTGTGATGATTCTGTTAATCGCGGTCTTTTACCTGTTTCACCATCTGTTACAGTCCGGATGGCAATGGTTCCGTCAGGCCGCACTGAGTAAAATCGGTTTAGGTCTGTGGATACTGGCTTGCACTACTTGTCTGCCCACCGCTGTCTGGTCACAGGAGCCGGTGGAAATTACACCGGTTGAAGTACCAAAGGATGCAGTGATCGTACCCTACGATCCGGATCAGCTTCCGTTGAAGCGAACGGCGTCTCAGCAGTTGCTGATTCCGTTGGCACATTATTCACAATTATGGAGGCGTGCCTATCCTGAGTTACCATTGGAGCACGAATTGGTACCGGTTGAATTTGCTTTCAGCGGCGTTCAATATGAAACTTCCCTCAATGCGGATAATGGTATCTTCATTGAAGGCGTGATCGGGTTCGATGTGTTTAGTAGCCGCGAAGTCGCCGTGCCGTTGGCTCTGAATGATCTGGTACTGGAATATGCGACATTGGATAAGCAGCCGGCTCAGATTGATGTTGTGGCGGCCACCGCTCCCAATGCCGCTGGTCAACAAGCAGCTTTACCCGCACGCCAGACGATCCGGATTCCGGCCACGCACACACTGTATGTCAAGGGCAAAGGCCATCATGAACTACGAGTGGGCCTGCGAATGCAGGTCCAGCGTCAGGGGGGTTGGCGGTTGGCACGAGGTAAATTACCGATTGGAGCCAATGGCGTCTTTACGCTGATCGTCCCTCAAAAGGATACGGAAATTCGCTGGCAGGGACATTTGGGTCGCGCGGAAATGCGCACTGAAAACCCCAATCAATCCGTTGCCTCATCGTTGAAGCTTGACGGGGGATTTGATTTTCGCTGGCGACCGTTGGTCGAGCAGAGCCGCGCTGACCGTGATCTCACAGCCGAATCACAGATCCTAGTCGACGTTCAGGAAGACGGCGTGTACGTCGATTGGCGGGTGCAGTTGGATTTTCGCAATAGTCAACGCGAATTATTCCGTTTTGTGATCCCGCGGGAATATCGATTGGCGGCGGTGACTGGGGAGAATATCCGCAGTTGGGAATCGAAAGAGATTGCACAGGGAGCACAGGAGATTACGGTAGAGCTGTTGGAACCGGCAGAGAATCAGGTTGTATTAGCTGTGCATCTGTTGCGGTACCGAGGGCTACCCGAAGAAGAAGGCGATCCGTTCACGGTTCCGGCCGTTTCCGTTCCGGATGCGGTTTCCCAAAAAGGGACGATCATGATTCGCCGCAGCCCAGCATTGGAATTGTTCGTCAATACGCGGCAGGGTGTCAATCGCGATGATATTAATGATACTCTGGCTAAAACCGCGCAACCTGCGAGTCGAGTGAATCCATTGGGCGTTCAGGCGGTTCAGGCATACCGGTTCTCCGCCGCTGGATATGAATTAAAACTGCTTGCGAAACCGGTCTTGGCAATTGTGACTGCGAATATTCAGTCGCTGGTACGTGTCTCCCCCCAGCAAATCTCGCTGGAAACCCAAGTGCAACTTCGTGTTGAGAATCGGCCCGTGCATCAGGTGCGTGTCATTGTGCCGCTGGATCTTTCGATTCGTCAGATACAGGCAGCCAATATGGTGGAATGGTCCGTTGCTGAAATTGACTCGATTGTGGGCCCCGCTCAACAAGTGACCATACTATTGGCACAGGGTGTGACGGGGAACCTCAATGTACTGATCGAAGGACAGTTGCAGCGAAAATTAGAAGACCTGGCAACGGACGTGCCGTATTTAGCGGTGCCTGACGTCCGTAGTCAGCGTGGTCAGACGGTGCTCCTGTCCGATCCTTCATTCAACATTGAGTTGTTGGATATTGATCAAGGTGAATCCGTCTCGATGGCTACGATGTTTGCCTGGCTTCAATCGGATCAACGTGCGATGGCACGTACGGCTCTGAAGTTTTCCGGTCAGAAATATTCAGCTCGATTCAAACTCGTTCCGCGAACGCCTCAAGTGTCCTGTACCACGTTTTCCAACGTTAATGTCACGGACCGGTCGATCGAAGAAACCATCCTGCTTTCCTACGTGATCGAGGATGCGGGAATTCAAAGTATCTCTTTCCTGATCCCGGCGGACATGAGCACAGCGAGAGTGCGGGGCCCCTATGTACGACAGATGACCAAAGAACCGCTGGATTCCAATGACCCACAGTCATTAATACGCGTGACGCTACATCTGGAGGATGAATTGATAGGACAATACCGGGTTCTGGTCGAGAATGATCGACAACCCGGGGGCAGTAATCAGGTACCGATTCCGATCGTCGAAAACGCCAAAGTGTCCCAGCAGTTCATTTCGCTGGAAAGCAGCGGAGATGTCATTCAGGAAGTTGCCGAGTCACGTGTGAATGTCGTACGTTTAAATCGTCAGCAGGCACAATGGATTCAGCTTGCCAATGTCATTGGCGACCGCGTGCGAGAGGCGTTTTTAATCAAAGGCGATGTGAAACAAGCCGTATTGGAGTTCATGATCCA
>DTSG01000093.1 GCA_012965455.1 Planctomycetaceae bacterium
ACCTTCGGGATTAAGCCCAGCTACGCAGCGGAATCGTTCGGATATATCCGCCCGGGCAACAGCGTTTCAACGGTAGAACACCATGAAGATGACACCGCATTCGAAGTCCACGAATTTTGCGAAAAACCGGATCAAACCACGGCCCAGCAATATCTCGACCATGGTGGGTACTATTGGAATTCCGGAATCTTTGTTTGGCGGACAGCTACGATTCTCAAAGCTATTGAGGAAAACGATCCCGCCTTGATGAAGCATATCAACATTATCTGTAATGCCTCTGAGAGCCCCGGTTTTGAGGAGATATTTCAACGTGAGTTTTCAGCGATTAAGGGTAGGTCGATCGACTACACAGTGCTTGAAACACATCATAATGTCGTCGTAATTCCAACTACATTTGAATGGAATGATGTGGGTAGTTGGCAGTCAATTCAATCCCTATTCCCCGTGGATGAGAACAACAATACGATCATCGCGAAGCATGTTTCCGTAGAGTCCACAAATAATATATTATGGACATCCGAGGAGCACTTAGTTGCCACGGTGGGTATTCATAATTGCATCATTGTCCACACAGCCAATGCCACGTTAATTGCCAATAAAGATGATGAAGAATCTGTACGAGAAGTCGTTACTTTGATCGAATCACTTGGTTGGGAAAGTTTTCTGTAATCTAGCCGGTATAATTACATCATGAAATATTTACTCACCCTGCTATTAATCAGTTGCGCGATAAGTTGTAACGCTCTTCGTCTACCAGGACAACAGGACGGCAAACATCCTGAAAACCCTCCTGATAAATCCAATCCAATTACCAACATTATAAAGTCTCCACTGCACTTCAATTTGCGTTCCAAAACGATTGGTGGCAAACAGTTCTGGACAGATTTACGCATTCAGGATGGTTGGCGGATTCAGCAGAACATTTTGACCGCGCATTATCGATTACTGGATCCCAAGGAGATCCGTCATGAGTGGGGTACACTCAAGAAATGTGAAGCGACCTTTAAACGATTTATTGACGCTGGCCACATCCGTCCGTATAAAAAACGAGTCATTATTTTGTTGCATGGCATTGTTCGCACGCGGGGATCAATGGACTCGATGGATAAATACCTGCGGGGACGAATTGCCGGCAGCGTGCTAAATATGGCCTATGCCAGCACACAAGACACACTAGAACAGCATGCTGAGGCGTTGCACCGCATACTAGCGAATATCCCTACCAATTGTGACATCTCTTTTGTTTGTCACAGCATGGGAAACCTAGTCGTACGTAGGTTTTTTCACCGCTGGCAAGACCCTAGGATTACTCGCGTGGTAATGCTAGCACCACCCAATCAGGGCTCCGCATTAGGAACGATGTTTCATGATTACCAGCTATTTAAAGCAGTGTGGGGTATATCGGGCCAAGAAATCACTGCCGGATTTGGAGCACTAAAAACAAAACTAGCCGTACCACCATGTGAGTTTGGCATCATTGCCGGAGTCTATTCCAATAAGATCCTGCAGAACAAATTACTTGAGGGAGCGAATGATCTCGTGGTAACAGTCGAAGAAACAAAACTTCCCGGTGCCAGAGACTTCCGCACAGTCGCTGCAACTCATACTCGCATCATGGCTAATCCTGAAGTCCACCGCTTGACCTATCTCTTTCTACAACGTGGATATTTCGAAACCGCCACGACGCGCACTCCACTTAAGTAACCACAAACACGCATGTCCGATTTCCCAACCCTAGGTCGATTAGCAGCCATTGATTTCGGTACTGTACGTATCGGAATTGCGATTACCGACCCTAGCCGCAATTTTGCGAGCCCGCTGGAGAACTACAATCGTTCTGACCTGCACGGCGATGAACTGCGTTTTCAACGCCTTGTTGAAGAAGAGGATATCGTGGGGTTCGTGGTTGGATTACCTATCAATACCGATGGCCGCGAAACACCCAAAAGTCGCGAAGCTCGTTCGTTTGGTGATTGGCTAACCGAAGTTACACAAATACCTGTGGTCTATCATGACGAACGATTCTCAACATCCATGGCTCACGAATTGATGATTGCGGCGAATGTCAAAGCCAGCAAACGCAAGAAGCATCTCGATATGATAGCCGCACAACAGATCCTACAATCTTTCTTATCGCAATAAGTACGTTGATTAAGTTTATCTTATTGCTCGTTGGGAACTGGATCAGGTTTTTTCATTTCGTCGATTAACGACACAAACAGTTCGGCTGGCAACGCATAGGAGGAGACACGAGAGGCTCGAGCAATATTGATGCCAATCGTTTTTCCAGCCAAATCGACGATCGGGCCGCCACAATCTTCCGGCTGTAAAACCGTATCATGTTGCAACACTGACTCAAAACCGGTGCGCCGTTTACTTAAGGCACCACCCAGTTTTTGCTGTTCCACCGCTCGGGTACCCGCTATATCCGATTCCCGACCAAGTATTGGCTCGACAGTCATCTCTGCGCCGTCGCGAACAATTAGCAACCGAATTTTTTCACCTGGTAGATGAGCTCGTACTACCTTTATCAATTCATCACGGCTATTGATCTCAGTATCATTGACCTGCAAAATAATGTCTCCGCGTTGCATCCCAACGTCTTGAGCAGCCGTCCTTGGAAACACTCGCTCCACAAAAGTACCTTGCGGTGATTCCCCTAGTAGGACGCCCAGCAGGCCGCCCTTAATGGCTCGAGGAGCAACGCTCACAACGCCAAAGGCGACAGGCGCTTCCGTAATTCCTGGCGTAACCAACCAACTTCCAATGACAGGGGTTTCAGTATTCCATTGAGCAGCTTTCAATTTTTTGGTGGATACTTTGAGCATCGCCAAATCCAATTTTGGTCGATGTGAAATGAGCTCAGCCTCGACGACTTTTCCGTTGGGTAAATGACAATCTATCGGAAACTCAATATCGTCGGTAATGACTTGGGTCGCTTTAGTCAATATATATCCATCGGAACTGACAATCGTGCCTAATGCCACAACCTTGCGACCCGCATGTAATTCGACAGCACACGCCCCCGCTCGCTTGACGACGGGAGTGAACGCATTGCGGATTTCGCGGTAGTTACGTTCATGGACGCCCGCCGGACGAAAGGCGGCGATGTAATTCACCCAATTCGTATATTCTACTGCCGTCGGTCGCGTCGGTAATTTTCGTGCGCTACTGTCTTTCGAATTCTTTTCTTCAGGTTCAGGTAAAACATTGCCGCCGGCTTGTCCGATCAGGATCGTCAACACTAATTCTTCGCCGTCACGTTGAACAGTGACTTTAATTTCTTCACCTGGTCGATGAATGCGGACAGCAATAACTAACGCATCGAAATTGCGAATTTCATTATCGCCAAACTTAATGATGACATCGTTGACCTTCAGTTCAGCACGATCTGCTGGACTACCTTTATCAACCACAACAACAACCGCACCAACAACCGCACTATCTTCTTCCGAACTACCCTGTACACCAATATACGGCGAACCCGGATGTCTACCCCACTCTTCGCCCGCCACCATGCGATCCCAACCGCCGTCTTGAAAAGCGACAATCGGTACGTGGACGTTGTGAATTAACTCTTGACCAATACGGCTATGTATCCCGACGACCTTGCCATCCATTCCGAATAGCGGACCACCGGAATCTCCACCAATCAATGTGCAGTCGGTCGTTACCACATCTTTAAACCGATGAATCACGCGACCCAATCGCACAACAGGTTTACGATCGGACTGATAGCCTCCAGGATGTCCCAACGCAAGCACCCATTGCCCGAGTGAAGCGGAATCAGCATCTGCCATTTCGGCATACGGCCATTTATCGGACTCCCAGTTTTCATCCGTTATTTTCATTAATCCGGCATCGAGACGACGATTGAGACCAAGAGTGCGGGCTCCTACAATTGTACCGTCGGTCAGGATAACTCTCGCAGGTCGATTTGGTCGCCCGGAAACATGAGCGGCCGTCAAAATATATCCATCCGGGCTAATCAATACACCACTACCCTGTGCAGCACCAACTTGAACACCAACGGTCGTCCTCAGAACATTATCAGTCAGCGCTTTTACATGCGACTGCATCGATTCTAATTGGCCAACGGTTGTTGGAGTCTTCCCAGCGAAAATTGGTTCCAAGGCCGAGTTAACCGATAAACCAACAGCTTTTGCCTTTGTAGTGTTTTCTTGGCCCGCTACCGTCATCGACGACAGCAGGGTGATCATCATAAACGAAAACAATAACCGAATGGATTGTGAATACGAGTAACCGCAAGGTGAGTATTTATGGCCAATAGGGGAAGGATTAATCATAGGTCGGTGCTTATCAATAGGAATATATGAAATGGAACAATGCTCCTTGTTTATTATTGCTTGTGTTGGGATAAAATACAGGCAGTGCAATCAACATTTTCAAGTGAAAGTTGCCAATTGAGGGCGTGTTGATTAGTGTTGGTGGTGAAGAAGGATATATTTTGACGGCCGCTCATGTTTCCGGAAAACCAAATCGAATTGCGAGAGTTATTCTGACCGACGGTACAATTGTACGGGCTAGCACTCTTGGTCTCGATCGTGGCACCGATGCTGGTTTAATTAAAATAACGGATGAAAATTGGGAGGCCAGTAAATGGCCATATGCCGAAATGGCAGATGCTGCTTCGGCTTCACTCGGGCAATGGGTGCTCGCGCTCGGACATCCTGGAGGCTATCAGTCAGATCGTAAGCCTGTTGTGCGATTAGGTCGTGTGATTCATCGGTTTGATGACGTGGTAACGACCGACTGTACATTGATTGGTGGAGATTCCGGCGGTCCGTTATTCGGT
>DTSG01000094.1 GCA_012965455.1 Planctomycetaceae bacterium
TGTCAGTCTGGAGTTGTTCGAGATTGTGCTCGAGTGCAAAAAGAGCACCCGCCGCGATGATGCCAGCTTGTCGCATGCCACCACCAAACATTTTACGATGGCGGCGGGCAAAGGCAATCATTTCTGTCGTGCCACAGAGAGCGGAACCGACCGGTGCTCCCAAGCCTTTGCTAAAGCAGATGGAAACAGTGTCAAAATGTTGTGCCCACTGTGCAGCTGGTATTCCAGAGGCTGCCACGGCATTGAAGAGTCGAGCCCCGTCGAGGTGCGTCGCCAAGCCGTTGTCGTGGGCCCAGCTACAGATCTCAGCCACTCCGTCATACGGTAAAATACGCCCGCCGCCGCGATTATGCGTGTTTTCTAGACAGACTAGTTTGGTGCGACAGAAATGCTCGTTATCAGCCTTAATTGTGCCAATGAACTGTGCGGGGTCGAGGACACCATCGTCACCGGGTAATAATTGCACGGCTAGACCACTTAGCGAGGCATAGGCACCTTGCTCGTAACTATAGATGTGACATTGTGATTCACAAATAAACTCATCGCCTGAGCGACAATGAATACGCAGTCCGATTTGATTGCTCATTGTTCCAGATGGTACAAATAGAGCGGCCTCTTTTCCGGTAAGTTCGGCGATCTTTTTTTGCAACCGAGCCACCGTCGGGTCGATATCGATGACATCATCGTCGACATCCGCTTGAGCCATCGCTTCCCGCATTTGCTGTGACGGCTTAGTAACGGTGTCGCTACGTAAATCAATTGGAGTGGTCATAGGAGGTGGGAGAACATTTGGGAAATGGATAGGTCAAGTAGTCGATGCATCTAATTCTATTATGAAGTCCTGATGCGCTGGTGGGAATATCATTGGGGAAAAAAGAGTGCGATACGAACCGAGAAAGCGAGCAAATTCAAGGGGTTACCAAAAATCAACCTCTCGTTCACAATATAAGGACTTGAACAGGCCTGTTCTTAATCATTAGTGAACGTGCAAACCATGGCAGATTCCCTCAATATTCAACGTTTTAATACGCGCAAAGACAGCATTGTGACTGTCGTGGCGGCACTGCGTGATAAGCTCAGCCCCGGCGGAGATGTCGTAAGCGCAGCAGGGCGACAACGGACGATTGATGTGTTTGGAGAGCCGCTCACACCGAATCAAGTTGTACAACGCATTTGTGCAGATGTTCGCAATGATGGATTGTCAGCTGTTTTGAATTACACAAAGTCCTTGGACAACGTCGAACTTGATGCGGATTCGTTGCGAGTTAGTGCTGCTGAATTGCACGCTGCTCATGCCGCTGCTGATCCTGAATTTCTTGCGACCATTGGCAGAATTCGTGATAACATATTTGAATTTCAACAAGCGATTTTACACTCGGATGTAGCACTACCCACTACTAACGGAGTATCGCTTTGTCAGCGGTACACACCTCTTGGGCGCGCCGGACTGTGTGTGCCTGGTGGAGCGGCTGCTTATCCTTCAACTGTGCTGATGACGGCAGTGCCTGCCCAGGCGGCCGGAGTTAAACAGCTGGCTGTTGTGGCCCCGCCCACTAAGTTTGGCTCCAATAATCCAGACCTGTTAGCAACCTGCCACGAAATTGGTATTACTGAAGTTTATCGCATGGGCGGGGCTCAAGCTGTGGCGGCGCTGGCCTATGGACTCGAAAACGTACCCGCTGTTGATATTATTGTGGGTCCCGGCAGTATGTTTGTGGCGTTGGCAAAGCAACTAGTGTACGGCACAGTGGCGATTGACTCGATTGCGGGTCCGAGCGAAGTTGTCGTCATCGCGGATGCGACCACTCGGTCAGATTTTACAGCTGCCGATTTATTAGCTCAAGCGGAACACGCTCCCGGTGTAAGTATCTTGGTGACGTGGGATGAAAGCACATTGGATGATACATATGCACAACTTGAGGTTCAAGTCGCAGCACTCGAGCGACATGATGTTACGCGACAGAGCCTCGAAGAATTCGGCGCTTTGATTCTGGTACGTAATGTAGATGAAGCGGTCGAAATCACGAACCAATTGGCGCCGGAGCATCTGCACATCGCGATAGCAGAACCGCATGCATTGCAAGCACAATTGACAACTGCCGGAGCGACGTTTTTGGGTAATTATACTCCGGTCGCGTTGGGTGACTATGTCGCGGGTCCCTCGCACACTTTACCGACGTCCGGTACGGCACGCTGGTCGTCTGGGTTGTGTTCAAATGACTTTTTGCGAAGTAGCAGCGTGATTGAGTATAGCCAGTCGGCGATGCAGGCGGTGGCTGGTGATGTGGCGACGATGGCGAACAAAGAAGGTTTAACTGCCCATCGCCGCAGTGTCGATATCCGAGTTGAGTCTGAGTAGCGGTGTTTCTATGTCTAATGTAAGAAAAACAATTCGAGATCTTGCTGGCTATGTCCCCGGTGAACAACCGCAGCAAGGCAAGTTGATCAAACTCAACACGAATGAGAATCCATACCCGGCTTCTGAGACAGTGGTGTCGGCCATCGAAACGGCTGTGAGGAACCTCGTTCGTTATCCAGATCCAGTCGCTACTGGATTTCGCCTGACCGCTGCGCCAATTTTGGGCGTTGATCCGGATTGGATTTTGTGCGGCAATGGCAGCGATGATATCCTCACAATTTTGACACGTACGTTTGTTGATGCGGGCAATACCATTCGGCTTCCCTACCCTAGCTATACTCTGTATCGCACATTGGCGGCCATTCAAGGTGCCACGGCGGAGGAGGTTGCCTTTAACGACGATTGGACATTACCGACGGCATTTCGGACTGGCGATGGTCAATTGCGATTGGTGCTGTTACCCAATCCAAATAGTCCGACGGGAACCGTGGTTAGTCGCGAAGAAATTTTGGAAATAGCAGACTCGCTACCTTGCCCGTTAATCGTCGACGAAGCATACGCTGATTTTGCGGACTTTAATTGCATTGATTTAGTACAAGAAAATGAAAAAATCATTGTTACTCGTACGCTTAGCAAGTCTTACGGCCTAGCTGGTTTGCGTTTTGGTTTTGCCGTCGCGCAGCCTCAAGTAATTACCCAGCTGCTTAAGGTGAAGGATTCCTATAATTGTGATTCGTTGTCATTAGCAGCGGCGACTGCGGCGATACGTGATACGACTTGGCTAGCCGAGAATGTTGCCAAGATTCGAGTGACGCGGAGCCGTTTGCAGGAACAATTGGCACAATTGGGATATGACGTAATACCCTCGCACGCAAATTTTGTCTGGTGTACCCATCCGGAACAACCCGCAGAAGAGATTTACGAGTATCTCAAAGCCAACGGCATTTTGGTCCGATATATGAAGTATCCCAAATGGCAGGATGGGTTAAGAATCAGCGTTGGCTCAGATGAGCAAATGGATGCCTGCCTCAGTCTTCTAGAGAAACGATAGGGTAATACGATGACGCGTACAGCTGAGATCGACCGTAAAACAGCAGAAACAGACATTCAATTGTCAATTAATCTTGATGGCACAGGCACTTCGGATATCGAATCCGGTGTAGGTTTTCTAGATCACATGCTCGACTTGTTTGCGCGGCACGCCGTGGTGGATTTAAAAGTTCGCGCCAACGGTGACTTGCATGTGGATCAACACCACACGGTGGAAGACATAGGTATTTGTTTAGGCCAAGCGGTTAAAGAAGCCCTCGGTGATAAAGCGGGGATTCGTCGCTACGGGCACTATACGTTGCCGATGGAAGAAACGCTGGTGTCCATTGCAATCGACCTCAGCGGTCGTTATGCAATGGTATTCAATGCCGAATTTCCAACTAGTCGTATCGGTGAGTTTGACAGCGAGTTGGTCGAAGATTTCTGGCAAGCCTTTGCTGCTAATGCTCTCTGCAACTTTCATGTCAACTTGCATTATGGTCGCAATAGCCATCATATCAGTGAAGGTATCTTTAAAGGCACGGCTCGGGCATTTCGAGCGGCTATCGAAGCCGACCCGCGGATGCAAGGCGTTGTTCCCTCCACTAAGGGTACGTTGTAACGAACCTCTTACGTTGCCATGCGATTTCAATCGATATAAGGTTCAAGGAATCGCGCTAGTTTGTGGAAATCACTGGTTGTTTCGATGTAGCGAACGACGGTGACTAGCGTGTCCGGGTCCACGAGTTGGCCAAATGGTACGTACTCTAAATCGAGCTGGCCGCTGATGCTGACCATGACGCCGTTCAGTTGTTGTTCGGCGAGCGCTCGATATGCACCCACGCCTAATTGACTACCGAGCATAATGTCAAACGCTACGGGTTGTGAGCAGCGTGCCTCATAGCCTAATTGCAAGCCGTTGATCTTGCGGTGCTTGCCAGTCGCTGCGGTGTAAGCTGTAGTCAGGTATTCGGTTAGAATTTTCGCCAGACTGACTTCTGAAATGGCAATGTGGCCATGGTCATCTCGCGGTATTCCTGCAAGGTAACTGTACGGCAAGAACTCAGCCAATCCTTCGGCTACAACGATAACGCCGAACTCCTTACCCTGCTCTTCTCTGGCTACCATCGTCCGTACCATGCGTCCGACAAGTGCTGGCATATCCATGATTTTGCGAGTTTCGGATTCGCCCGTGACCTCGTTCGTGATTGTTTCTTCGGTCGCATAGACGCCGACAATATCTTCCACACTAATGACCAAACTTGCTTCGCCAGCCATCGCCGCTCCATAGGCGAGCCACCCTGCACTGCGTCCCATTGCTTCACAGAGAAAATATGCTCGACCAGCCGCCGCATCGCAATTCAAGTTGCGTATTTCCGTTGCCAAGAAATCAACGGCGGTGAAAAAGCCAAAGGTAAAATCG
>DTSG01000095.1 GCA_012965455.1 Planctomycetaceae bacterium
ACCGGCTCCTTCCGTCGAAGTGGATCATCAGCGGATTCGTAATGCAGTCGAAAAATCGTTGTTATTGCTGCAGCGTGCCTCTGCCGGCAGCGCTGAGAAACGACCCTGCTTTACCTGTCACAGCCAGGCTCATCCCGTCTTGGCGATTACGGCGGCCCGCGACCAAGGCTTCAAAATAGATAAGGCCAATCTTCGACGTCAACTCGACCATACGGCCGCTTTTTTGGGCCGCGGAAAGGAAAACTACGTTGCCGGAAAGGGACAGGGCGGGCGGATCGACACAGCAGGTTACGCGTTGTGGACCCTGCAGGCTGGGAAACACAAACCAGATGCGGTTACTGCCGCCGTCGCGGAATATATGCTGCAAACCGACGTGGATTCCGGGCACTGGTCACACAGCAGCGACCGTCCTCCCACCGAGGCAAGCGACTTCACAGCCACCTATGTGGCCCTGCGAGGCCTGGCGGCATTTGGTACCGCGGAGCAAAAAACACGGATTACGGAGCGTCAGGAGGCGGTACTGCAATGGTTGCTAAAAAGTAAGACAGTCGATACGGAAGACCGTGTATTTCAATTGCGGGCGTTATCTATTGCCCAAGCAGAGACTCAAACTCAACAAACATTTGCGAACAAATTGATTGCTGCTCAACGTAAAGACGGCGGGTGGGCGCAAAAGGACGACATGATGAGTGATGCTTACGCGACAGGAACCGTTTTGACTTGCCTCGCTCAAACCGGCCACTTGGTTCCGGCGAGTCCCGGTTATCAACGCGGATTACAATTTTTGCTGCAGTCACAAAAGCCGGATGGATCGTGGTTGGTCGAAAGTCGGAGCAA
Source organism: Planctomycetaceae bacterium (assembly GCA_012965455.1). Taxonomy (GTDB): domain Bacteria; phylum Planctomycetota; class Planctomycetia; order Pirellulales; family Pirellulaceae; genus UBA721. Next base: position 838 of record DTSG01000095.1, read on the forward strand.
ACCATTTCAAAAGTATTTTGAAACGGGATTTCCACATGGCGTGAACCAGTTTGTGTCCACCAGCGCCACGGCCTGGGCTACGATTGCCCTGATCGAATCACTTGCGAAACCGGATCCGAGACAATCGTCGGACGCCAAATAATCTCGAGCCTTAGCGAATGGACGGCCAGGAGAAAAAAGTACGTTCGGAGATGTGGATGTTCTATTGCAGCTGGTTGAGGAAATCACGATAGTTCGCCGCGTGGTCTGTCTTGTCTTGCGCGTTGCTGTGGACGAATACACCAAATCGTATCCTCAATGACTTGCCGGCTTTGACGTGTATCTTACTCTTCTCACCTCCCGTAAAAGCATTCACGCCGAACGGGTTTGCAGCAATAAAGCCGTAGTCGCGCGCATGAAACCAGGAACGGCGAAAATTGTTGGGATCGGCCATGAGTGTCATTCCAAGATGCGTACCTTCTCTGGTGCCGGAGTAATCGGCCCAGTCGGCTTGCTTGCCCCAGACACCTTTTTCATTGCGCTGGGCTTTGCTGTTGAGGATGCGCCCACCATTAACGACCGCCAGAGGAGTGGCCACCCGCATTGCCATCCCCATTTCCTCCTGATCCCCAAAGTAAAAATCATGGTTCGATGTAAATGCACTGGAACAAATTAGCAGATAGCCTGTCGGTCGAACGAGAATGTCGTAACGACATGTTTCCACGCAGACAGTCTCGCGGCTGTTGGTTGCCATGTAGTGATTTTCAACCGTGAACGTCCCGCCGCCGAGCTGCGTTGTTGGTTTTACAACAAAATGGTGATGTACAACCGGTGCCTTTAGACGCCAGAAATCATGGCCGCTAATGTCGCCGAAAGCCATCCAAATACCAGGGTGCATGGTGGCGTGATCCTGCGAATCGGCTGGCTGTGGAGGGTGATTGCGAGTGACCTGAACGGCGTTGGGTGCATGGACATGAGCAAAAAATGGTCGTGTTATTTTGTCGTTTGCAAAAACGTAGGTGGCAAAGGTCTTGTCGCCAACGTTGATCGCGATGTGGTCGGCGTGAACGTCAAAGTGGACCGCTGGCTTCTCTACGGCCAGTATGCTGCTTGTCATCAGAAGGACAGTGATCGCAATGGTCCTGATTACGGGTTTCATCTTTGCGAGAGGCATGGATGTTATTTTCCCCGAGGATCGGCCCAATGGCCTTTGCGATATTCACGAGCGATGAGTTTATTTGCCTCATCGTCGCCGACGATTTGTTCGGTTTGGGGATCAAACTGAAATCCCCTGCCAATGCGTGCCGCGATGTTCCCCAGATGGCAAAGAGACGCTGACAGGTGTCCGACTTCGATTTCGGCCCGCAACACATCATCGCCGCGGATGGCATCGATAAAATTCTGGAAATGATTTGAGACGACTGGAAGTTCGGAACTGATCGGTTTAGGTTGATTGCGGTTGTCAAATACCTTTAATATTCCCCGCTTGCTTAATAGCATCCAGCCATCGGTTCCGTAAAACGCATTGCCGTTGTCGACTCCTTCCAATCCGTAACGGGACCACAACCGCATCTCAAAAACAAGTTGTCGTCGGTTACCCACCGCGCCATCACCGGGATAATCAAAGCAAACATACTGGGTGTCTGGAAATTCTTGATCGTCGTTAAAGGCGAATTTACCGCCCATGGCCGCAACCGACGTCGGATGGGTTTCTACGCCCAGCCCCCAACGTGCGATATCCAGTTCATGAACGCCATCATTTCCCATATCTCCGGTGCCAAATGCGTGCCACCAGTGCCAGGTGTAGTGATGTCGGTTTGCCTGGTAGGGAACCAGCGGTGCTGGCCCGACCCACATGTCATAGTCAAAACCCGTCGGTGGTTTTGAAGGATTCGCTTTTCCGATTTCACCACGCCGCTGAACGTTCCATGCTTTGGCTGTCAACACTTCGCCAATGGCACCGTCACGCAACAAATTGATTGCCTGTACGATCAAATCATGCGAACGGCTCTGTGTGCCGTGTTGGACCATACGTTTGTTACGGCGCGCGGCCTCGACCAGAAGTCGCCCTTCACGCAAATTATGGGAGCATGGTTTTTCAACATAGACGTGTTTGCCTGCATTCGCCGCAAGGATGGCGGCAGGTGCGTGCCAGTGGTCCGGTGTGGCAACCACAACGGCGTCCACGGAAGAGTCGTCCAACGCTATTCTGAGATCCGAAATGGGTTTAGGTGTATTCGAAAGGGATCGTACGGCGTTGGCGGCACGACCCTGATCCGGGTCACATACGTAAGCGATTTCGACACCGTCGAATTTAGCAAAATCACGGATGACAGAGGTGCCCCGTCCGCCGCAACCGATCAGTGCGAGTCGTATTTGCGCAGCGGCAGCGTTGGCGGCTTTGACAGCAAGCGTATTGGTGGCGACAGCGCCTGTAATACCCAGTGATGTTTTCGTGATAAACCGTCGGCGATTGTCCTGGAACATATTGTCCTCCGTTGCGTACTGGTTATGCATTCGGTGAGCAGACATCTCCGCATTCGGCAGAATTTTGCTCATCGATCATGCCGAATGCAACACGGGCCGTGGCACCTGTGACCCCACTATTGACTGCCGCCGTCACCGCGACCAAGGAATTGAGTTCGTCGTCAGTGAGTCCGATACTGCGGGCCTTTTCAACCCGGTTTCGAGTGCAAACTTGACACCCGCGAGTCATCGTCACGGCCAGTCCGATCAGGTGTTTCTCTCGTTCGCTGAGCAACTCCGTGCTGTGAGTTTGCTTGATGTGATCTACGATCAACGTGTCGTCGTAAGCCATATTAGGATCCTTTGCCTATGAATAAAAAAATGTTTATCGTAAGAGTGATTTAGGTTATGAACTTAACGTCTACATTACCGAACGGCGGGGCCTCGACCCGAATGACGCAGTCGTCGGTAATCGGAATTAAATTCGGAATTGAGCCAGTCAGGATAATTTGGCCGGCACGGAGGCGATCGCCGCGGTCACGCACCACTTCTGTTAGCCATTTTAGCGAGGAATGGATCGTTTGCACCAACGTTGGACCGCTGCACTCATCGAGTAATCGATTACCGGCAAAGATCGACAGCGTTGATGATTCAAGGGATGGTTCACCGGTAATATCAGCGGGGCTGACACCGGCGCCGGCGATGAATCCGGCGTGTAGGGCATTGTTGGCAATGAGCTCTCCAGCTGAGGGTTGATCACCTCGCATCACGTGATGGTGCAATTCGATCACGGGAAAAACTCGAGCAATACAAGTAGGGATTCCAATCTTGGTAAAATCTTCCTCTCGGGGTTCGTGCGATAGTTCCACCGCTAACTCTCCCTCAATTGCAAGATTCGCAAATTTCTGACGCGACAGCCCGACGCCCGATGCGTGTTGTTCCGATTCGTATAGCCGACCGGTGACGCAATGATCGATCCTGAGCTGTTCCCTTATTTTCGGCGACGTGCACCCGACCTTGTAACCGATTATCCGTTCTCCTCGGTCACGACGCAATTCAGCCACAGCCGACTGAAGTTCATACCCTTGTGCCACGTCCAGTACAACACCTTTGGCAAACATGGTGCCGGGTTGGCACGCGTCATAATCAGCGAGGTGACCAGAGGCCCATTGCCGTATCCGAGATGTAGCAGAAGATGCTGGTGGGTTCATGGGCTCATCGTTATTTTGAGTGGATCGGTCGATTGAAATGTCCGTTTCCTGTTTTTCTTGGGGCTGATGCACCCTCTCCCGTTGCTCTCCGGTAAGTATACTCCGGATGGCTCGGTGATTCAATTCACTTCGCGGATCGCTTGATGTGTCCTAGTAAGAGACCGGCAAGCAGCCGTGAGTAATTGTAGTCCAAGCGGGTTTTGGTGTTTTCATATAGGCCGACGTCAAAATGAACGAAGCTATCTTTCGCGAAAACCAAATATGATTATTAACACTGCGGCAGGGAAACATGCCGCGCTAATTACCGCATAGCCGAC
>DTSG01000096.1 GCA_012965455.1 Planctomycetaceae bacterium
GCTAGAAAGTTAAAAGTAGATGATAAGCAATTATGGCTACGCCGCTCACCAAAGTGGCTGTCAGTTGTTAGTTAATTTGTAATTCATAGGAGATTGCTGGTCTCAAAGAGACGATTAACATATACATATTGGAGGCGTAAAAACATATTTACCACCATCGATATGGGGAAAAACATACGTTAACTTAATGTTTCAAAGAATATTCTCGGTAGAATGGTAGCATCTGCCAAAAATTGTGAGAATTGATGTCGTTTTAGATTAAGCAACTTGATTATACTTTTTGGATAAGTTGATTCCCCATCAGGAGAGTTAGTTTAGTTAACAATCATACTTTAAGTGTTTCAACGTTGAGTTAGACCGCAAGGAATCCGTCGAGTGTCAAAGGTATTCTGTTTTTTTGGGTTAGCAGTTGCTCTATTAATGCTGCTAATTTTTGCATTAGATCTAGCGATCGGCATTCCCTTTTCGCGAGCAAGCCTCCTCATGGACATTGGTTCCTGCATTGGCGCTTTGGGTCTAGCTGGAATTAGCTTCATGACATTGCGTGAAGCTAAGTAAGCTCTCTGACTAAAGTTATTGTTGTGCACGCTTTGCCGTTATCTCAACCGCTTTGAGTAATCCTCTAGCCTTGTTGAGCGTCTCTTCGTATTCAGCCTGTGGATCACTGTCCGCAACAATTCCCGCTCCGGCTTGTACATAGATTTTATCGTCATTAATAACAAACGTACGTAGTGCAATACAGGTATCCATGTTCCCTGCGTAATCAATATACCCCACGGCCCCAGCGTAAGGCCCTCGACGATGCGGTTCGAGTTCATCAATGATTTGCATTGCTCGCACCTTGGGAGCACCGGAAACAGTCCCCGCGGGTAAGCAGGCTGCTAAGGCATCAAACGCATCTTTACCCTCTTGCAGTTCTCCATTCACATTGGAGGTAATATGCATCACGTGGCTGTACCGCTCAATCACCATGACATCGGATAATTCGATACTGCCGTAGCTTGCAATGCGTCCGAGATCATTACGACCTAGATCCACTAACATCACATGTTCTGCTCGTTCTTTAGGGTCGGCCAATAACTGTTCCGCTAACGCTTCGTCTTCCGCAACAGTCGCTCCTCGAGGACGCGTGCCTGCCAGCGGCCTAACGGTAACTTGCCCATCCACAACCCGGCACATAATCTCTGGTGAACTGCCTACTAAAGTAACTTCCGGCGTTCGCAAAAAAAACATAAAGGGGCTAGGATTTACGACACGCAGTGAGCGATACAATTCCAACGGATCGACTTGCAGGGCCAGTTCCAAACGCTGACTGATGACTACTTGAAATATATCACCAGCCTCGATGTACTCGACGCACTTTGCCACCGCGTCTTGAAATTTCTCGGGTGTGAAATTGGATTCATACGGGACGTCAACTTCCGCAGATACGGCCGTGATGTCATCCATCGATAATGCCGTCGGAACATCTGCTAACCGTAGCACCAAGCCATCCACTCGAGCGGCAGCGGCGGCATAGGCTGTTTGAACATCACCGTCATGCAATTCTGGACGAGCCATGACAATCACAAACAGTGTTTTATTAATGTTATCGAAAACCACCAACGAATCATAAAACCCAAAAGTCATGTCTGGTATTTGACGATCATCAAGCGGTGCATCCGGTAGTGATTCTTCATACCGCACGACATCATAACCGGCGTAGCCGATGACACCGCCTGAGAACGGAGGAAGCTCGTCAAGTTCAGCTACTTGAAATCCAGCGACTAAGTCACGCAGTTCGTTCAAGGGATTGTCGCAGTGATATGTTTTACGCTCTACGCCTTGGACTAACGTAACCTGTTGACCCCGCGCGTGAATTTCCATGAAGGGATCAGTAGCCAGAATACTAAAGCGTCCAACTTTTTCACCACCGATGACGCTCTCAAATAGGCAAACACTGCCACCTTGATCTAACCGCTGAAAAGCCGACACGGGCGTCAGGCTATCGCTGAGCAAGGTACGATAGACTGGGATTAATTGGTTTTCGGCGGCTAACGCTGAAAACGTTTCTAGGTCGGGACGATGGTTCATGGACAATTTTTGTATCAATAACTAAGAACAAATGCGATACCCTAGTAATACATCATAATACATCGTCACTCTCAAACGAGAAACCCTTAACAATCGCCACGAATAAGCTAATTCGCATCCAACAAGGTGCCATTGTAATTTCGCTATTCTTGACAGGTTCGTGGTCATTGATAAAATTCAAACAGTCATCTATTTTCAAATGAGCATCCCGTCACCAGAGATTCGGTTAGGTTCACGTACCGCACACAAAACTAGAGCTTAAACAAATCGAGGGAAAAGGCAGCAGACCAATGAAATGTCAACATTGTGAACGCCCAGCAACCTTTCATATCACAGAGTTAACGGACGAGGTTCCCGACGAACTTCACCTGTGCGAAGAACACGCTCGAGTTTACCTCATACAAGCGGAAGCACCTGAATTGGAGTCACCAACAATAGCGGGGGCTTTAGCCCAGCATCTAAAGATTGGTCAAGCGGCGGAAGAACTCGCTCGACTCGACCAGCAAGCATGTCCAATCTGTGGTATTACTTTCTACGAGTTTCGACATGCCGGGCGTTTAGGATGCCCGCATGATTATGTCTGTTTCGAAGACAAAATCGAACCAATCATCATGAGCATCCATAATGCTGCCCAACATGTTGGCAAACGCCCCAAATCTGGCATGGATGGAACAGACCGTCGCACCGAGTTAATCCGACTACGGCGCGAAATGGAAGCAGCGGTTGGTCGTGAAGATTACGAACAAGCGACGACACTGCGAGATGAAATACAAACTCTTTCAGATTCCATGGAGGCCGATGATTCATCGGAATAGCCATGCACTTAAATGAACTAGCTGAAGGTGGCGGCGAATGGTTACGCGGGACGGGACCCGAATCCGATATCGTGATCAGTTCGCGAATTCGTATTGCTCGCAACCTTTCCGATTTCCCCTTCATTCGCAAAGCGTCGGATGCGGACAAGAAACAAATTGAATCCGCGGTTGAACAAGCGGTCAAATCGGTCAGCCAATGGAAAGATCACGTTTCCTACGTCAACGTCAACGAACTAGCCGATTTAGACCGTCAGTTTCTCATCGAACGACAGCTTATTAGTCGCGAACTCGCTGAATGCAATGGCGTGCGCTCTGTTGCGATCGATCATGATGAGAAATTTAGTGTCATGGTGAACGAAGAAGATCATATTCGCATCCAAGTCATGCAAAGTGGGTTGGATTTATTCGAAGCCTGGAAACAAATTGATTGGATCGATGATTGTATCGAAGAACACGTCCAATATGCGTTTCACAAATCACTCGGTTACCTAACTGCTTGTCCCACCAATGTCGGCACGGGATTACGCGTTAGTGTCATGTTACATTTACCGGCACTGGTAATGACGCGCGAAGTGGACAAGGTCTTTCGCAGCTTGCATAAAATCAACCTGGCCGTACGAGGACTCTATGGTGAGGGGTCCGAAGCAATGGGCGATTTCTATCAGATCAGTAATCAAATCACGCTCGGCAAAAGCGAGTTGGAATTAGTACAACAGGTCAATGATGTTATTCCGGTGATGATTGAGTACGAACAAAAAGCCAGAGATTTTCTGGCCCGCGAAAGCCAGCAGGAACTCAAAGACCGCGTTAGTCGTGCCTACGGCATATTAAGTACAGCACAGACCATCAGCAGTGAAGAAACGATGCATTTATTGTCGAGTGTGCGGATGGGCGTCAACATGGGTTTGATTGACTTAGACATTCCGACCTTAAATCGTTTGTTCATCCATACTCAACCAGCGCATTTGCAAAAGATGCATGGTGCGGCGCTGGACATTGCGGATCGGAATATTCAACGAGCGAGCTATCTACAGCAAGAGCTACGCAATCACAAGAACTAGCTACCGGCTGAGGATAGTTTTTGACGCAATTGTCCGATGATTTCCGCTGGCACAAACCGGACGAGCATTTCATCATCTGAGAATTCAGCGATTTGTTTAATCAGCGTGCTCGAGACGTGTGAGAACTCTTCGTCGGCCATGAGGAAAACCGTTTCGATTTCTGGGTCGAGTTGGCGATTGGCCATCATGACGGTAAATTCACCAGCAATATCTGTCAGCGGTCGGACGCCACGAATCATAACTCGCGACTCACACTCTCGTACAAACGTGACGGCTAGTCCTTCGAATGTTTGCACGTGCACATTGTCCCACTGCGCAGTTACTTGGCGGACTAACGTAAGTCTCTCATCGAGCGTAAACAGTGATTGCTTCTCGACATTCATACCGATTCCGACGATCAGAGTATCTACGAGTTTCCGAGCCCGTTCGATAATGTTCAAATGCCCTAGGGTGATGGGGTCAAACGAACCTGTGTATACGGCAATACGCGACATAATAAAATCCAAGCACAAACAGACATCTCAACGCTAATCGTATCATAACATCAGTAACCTATCGGGGTAGGCTGAATTGTCGATTCGTCCCCGAGGATGCTGCGGTTTACCACACAAAATCGCCTATCTCCAGTGGCTACCCGTTTTCCGACATATCTCCCAACACTTCAGCCCCCATACAGCGGCGTCTAAAACCACTATTGTCTTTGATTCAGAGTTATCAAAGATTGCCCAATTTTTAACGTTCGTACTAACTCGTGTAATTCGTGGGCACGAATTGCACCGGACGTAGAACGTAAAATCACCTATAATCAAAGTAGTCGCTGCCGGTAAACCAAAATCTCTTTTCTCGCTTATGCATTCAGAATCCAACAACTTGACACCCGCTGATTTGCAATCAGAAGCTGCGGGGCTGCAACCTGAAACTACCCAGGTCGAAGCCGACCCTGCGCCACACGAAGTTTTAACCAACGAACAAATACACAGCCGCAAAACACTAAGACAAGTTCTGCAAAACGTCGGAGCTCTAGGCATATCCACCTTCGTCCACACATTGATCTTCATCGCTCTGGGCATCCTCACCATGACGCCCGAAATCCTTGAATCACTCGAAATGGTCGTCCTCAATGCCCCCGAAGAAGAAATCGTCCTCGAAGAAGAAATGGTCACCGTCGAACTTGAAGAAGACATGACCCCCTCGGAAGAAATCAATACCGACCCCACGACTGCTCCGACTGCCGGAGTCCCCACTGCTATCGGCGCCGCCATATTCTCGGAAGCTCAGTTCGATGCCGAAGTTAGCGACAGCGAAGTTGAACCTACCGAAATGGCCGCGTCCGAAATCAAATTACCCGCAAGCGTTTCTGATTCGTTACTAACAACCATCCCACTGGGATCCTATGGCGACCCCCGCGAAGTCGTTGACAATATCCAGCAAGCCATGGATCGCATTACCCAAGAACTCGTTTTTATGCTCGAAGAAAGCGACGTCCTCGTCGTCTGGGTCTTTGATCAATCCGAAAGCATGCGCAACGATCAAAAAGAAATCCGCGAACGGATCAATCAAGTCTATACCGAATTAGGACTAGCCGACGACGCTGCTGGCGACCACTTGCTCACGGCCGTCACGAGTTTTGGCTCCGGCTATATTCGACACACACGTAAACCAACATCAAATCTCGAACTCATCAAAGCAGCTATTAATGAAGTGCCCATCGATCCCTCTGGTACTGAACTAATCTGTCCAGCAATCGTTCGTGCTATCAATGATCACACTAGCTATACCTCGCGCGGTCAACGACAAATGGCCTTAATCGTTGTGAGTGATGAAAGTGGCAATCCGGAAAACAACGTTCAGTTTTTAGAGAACGCAGTGCAAGCAGCGAAAGTTGCTAAGTGCCGCACGTATTTTTTGGGCCGCGAAGCCGTTTTCGGATATCCCCACGCATACATGCGCTGGCCGCATCCACAAACCGGTACCGTACATTGGTTGAAAGTCGACCGCGGACCTGAAACCGCTTTTGTGGAACAACTTCAAACCAACGGGTTTCGCCGCCGAACCGATGCCTTTTCCAGTGGCTTCGGACCGTATGAACAATGTCGAATCGCTCGCGAATCGGGCGGAATCTTCTTTATGTTGCCCACGGTTGAGAAAAATCTAGTGCGGGGCGAAGCAGATAAGCGACGTTACAAACTAAGAGCCATGAAACCCTATTTGCCCGACCTCAATAGTCGCCAATATCAGTTTGCCAAACGAGATGAAACTCCGCTGCGAACCTTCATCTGGCAAGTTATCCTAGATCTAAATCCACTCAATGAACAAACCGCTGAAATAATTGAAATGCGGATGCGGTTTTCGACTGATTCAGCAACTTTTTTGCGGCAAGCTCGGCAAGAACAACAAAAAGCAAAAACCTATCTTATTTATCTCGCCAATGCCCAGAAAGCTCTCGAAAGCGGCTACGCACTACGTGAATCAGAACTGAACGCTCGCTGGCAAGCTAACTATGACTTGATCTATGCACAACTTATCGCCTATCAAGCGCGAGTCTATGAGTATGGCGCCGCATTGGAAGTCTTTATCCGCAATCCTAAAACCGCGCCATTAATGCAACCTCCCAATCGCAGACTTGTCGGTTGGGATATTACTGGGCAATCCAAGCTATCTGCGGCTGAAGTCAGCCAACCCTATATTGAACGAGCCGTTGAACTATATAACACGGTCATTGAACTGCACGATGGAACCCCTTGGTCCGAACGAGCGGCTCAAGAAATTAATCGTGGATTCGGTTTACAGCTCGTACCTGTTTACCGAGCACCACCGCGGCGTGTACCTAGCGGTGTGCCTCCTATTCCCATTCCAAAACTGTAGTCTCCACAAGTCACGACTGCATTACTATTTGTCATAAAAGTTCGCTATGGACCATCTGCTGGAATACACCGTTGTCACCATCTTAGTGCTGTTCGGCTTAACACCGTTATGGCTGAACCATCAAAAACGCGGCAATCCTAATCACTGGTGGGTCATCACCACGCTGCTCGGCCTCAGCTGGTGTATTACCAGCTTGCTATTGCGCGACAAAACCCATGACGTGCAACTTTCACGTGCTGTGCCTCGAGTTGTCAATCACGATGATTATGTAGGAGCACAAACTTGTGTCGCCTGTCATCAAGAACAGCATAATTCTTGGTTTGCCTCGTACCATCGTACGATGACACAAATTGCCTCACCCGTTGCGATTCAAGCTGATTTTGATGGTCGCGAACTAAAGATGGGGCAGACAACGTACAAGCTCTTCATGCAAGGCGATCAGTATTGGGTCAGAACCCCCCTACCAAAATGGGAGCTCAATCAAGATCCAGTAAAAATTCGCAATCACCCAAACCCGCCAATGAGTGACCAACGGATTGTGATGGTCACCGGTTCCCATTCGATGCAGATGTTCTGGATTTCGCTTAATCACTCCAGCCCCGAATTTGACAATCCAACCGCCGATTCACAAGATGACGATCTGCAACAAGTCGAAAACAATGCGCTCTCGTTATTCCCGTGGGTCTATATGATTGCCGACAAAAGATGGATCCCTTATGAAGATTCATTTATCGTCGATCCTTCACTTGGTCGGCCGCCAACTAACTGGAATTCCAGTTGCATTGTGTGTCACAGTGTCGCTGGGCGCCCCACCCTAATTAGCGAAAAGAATCTGTCGTTCGACACCAATGTGGTTGACTTAGGCATTGCCTGTGAAGCTTGTCACGGCCCCGGAAAACAACACGTAGATCACTTTCAGAATCCGCTAACTCGGTACGAATCACACCTAACCGAAAATACTGCGCCAACCTATATCACGAATCCATCACAGCTCGACAAAGAACATAAGACTCAGATCTGTGCGCAATGCCATAGTTTGTTTGAAGCACATTCGCTAAAGAAATTTCTCGCTGAGGGAATCGGATTCAAACCAGGCGATAACATGGCGATGCACTTTAAATTAATCGAATACGAAAAACTTGAGAAAGACTCGCTGTATTACAATATGCACTGGAACGATGGTAGCATTCGCATCGGCGGTCGCGAATTTCAAGGGATGTCTAAATCCGAGTGTTATCTAAACGGTGAAATGACATGCATCAGTTGCCATAGCATTCACTCCATGCAAGAACAAAATGACCTGCTCGGTAAAAAGATGGAATCCAACCATGCTTGCGTTCAATGCCATCAGGAATCACAGTACACAGAACAGCTTGAATCTCATACACATCATCCACAAGGTACCGCCGCTAGTCTGTGCTACAACTGTCACATGCCACACACTTCCTATGCCTTGATGGGTGGAATTCGTGGCCACAAGATTGACATTCCCCGCGTAACAACGGTCAAGCAAAATGAAAAACCCAATGCCTGTAACCTCTGTCACCTCGACAAACCACTGCAATGGACGGCCGACACATTAACACAATGGTATGGACACGAGGCAATCGAGCTCGAGCCTACCTATCAAAACACTGCTGCTGGAATTGTCTGGATCATGCAAGGAAATGCGATCCACCGCACACTCGCTGCTTGGCACATGAGTTGGGAACCAACTCGAAAAACCTCTGCGATGAAGTGGCGGTTCCCATATTTGCTGCAATTACTCAACGACAACTATTCCGCCACTCGCTATGTGACATGGCAATCTCTTAATCGAATCCCAAGCTTTACCGAACTACAACTCAGTGACAAATCTTATGACTTCATTGATCCCCCAAACAAACGTATCAACTATCAACAATCATTGATGAGCCGCTGGATCAAGTTAATGGGACAGCAAGCAGAACAACGTTCAGAATTGCTCATCAAAGACGGCACGCTCAATAGCGACGCGATCTTAAAGCTCTATCAAAAACGCGATAACACCAAGATACTCATGATCGAGTGATCGAGTGATCGAGGGTTTCATTCGTTCCTGTGCAAAACACGAATCGTATTCGTGTTAATTCGTGGCCCAAGTTTGACGCCTAACGCTGATAGATCGGTACGTAAGCTTGGTCGAGTTGCATGATAATTAAATTGCAAGCCGTCACGTAAATGGGTCCGATGTTACCAGTCCAACTACCATTGTCCGTTTGTTCTTTAGAAATGCGGTCATACAACTGGTCACGAAATGGCAACCATTCTTTTTTTCCTTGGCGGTAAACAACTTGTGAATAATACAAGTACGTGTAATGCCAGTGGCCAAACGATCTAGCACCAGTGGAGATGTTGTATAAGTTCTTTTTCGTGTACGCCAACATCGCCGGCACATGCTCGCTTTCGTAATCGCCAGCGTTGTACAAGCAAGCCAGCGACGCAGCAGTAATCGCGGGACGAGAAGATCCTCGATTCCGCGAACTGTAAGAGATACCACCATCGGGATTCTTGCACGTGTAAATATACTTGCGCGCTTTGTCGATGACTTCTGAAGAAACGAGAATCCCAGCGTTGCGGCAACCGCGCAAGCCTTGGACTTGAGTGATCGTCGTCGAACCTTCGTCAAAGTTGTTGCCGTCTTTCGCACTGACGTAACCCCAACCACCTGAAGGTGTTTGGGCATTTCCGCTAAATTCAACCGCTTTCTTCAAAATTTGCAGCAATTCCTCACGGCGTTCTAGGTCTTCTTCTTCACCAATAACTTGTGACAAAAACAACATCGAAAACCCATGGCCATAGGTATAACGATTGTCCGACAAGGGGTCGCCAATCAGCCCATTGGAACGAGCTTTAGTGGTAATGTAGTCAACACACTTACGGATACCGCGAGCGTAGGGACCTTGAGTCGTTGTTGAACCGGAACAAATCAGGGCGGTACCTGCTAAAGCTGTCATCGCTGTAGGATAATTCCCAGCAGTCCAGTGTCCCAGCGATGACTGAGTTCGCAGCACCCAATCTAAGCCCTTTTTGATCGACGATTTCCAAGCTGGTTTAGTGTTAGCCGCCTGCATGGCCGCTGGTGCTGTCATAGGCAAGCATGAAGCCGCAGCGAGCGACTGCAGCGCGCGACGGCGATTAATCAACGACCTCTCGGTTTGATTTGATTGGCCACTCTTCATTTTGATGCATACTCCGTTTTCGATTGCAATGTTGAATGTCACTGTCTGTCTATCATTCTAACCAACAATTGCTTTGAATGATAGAAAAGACGTATCCAATCTGATTACTTCAAGCTTTCGGTAATCGCTAAAATAAGTCCATCGAGTGAATGTTCTTGAGCTTCTGCGTCGACCGTCACCTCTAATGCACTCAAAACGCCACTGGTAATAGAACTAATGCTAGCAACTTTGGCTTGGCCGAACGCTGAACCTAGTAATGTGACTAGGCTACGACCAATCGCAGAGCTAGTAACAGTAATCCAATCAACTTCTCCGGCGGCAAGTGCAGCAGCCACAACTGGATCGATCTCAGTGACATCACGGCTCACATAGGCAACGACTTGAGTGACCTCCGCTCCATCGCTTTGCAACATATCACATAACGTATCACGACCTCGGCTCGCACGCACCAATAACACCGAGCTGCCAGAAGCCTCGTCACGTAACGACTCCGCTAATGATTCCGCGCGATACTCGGCCGGTATTAAATCACACTTCAAGTGTCGTTGTTGCAGCGCCGCCGCAGTGCCTGGCCCCATCGCTGCAATCTTAACACCGGCAAACTGCCGAGCGTCCAACCCCAACGTAGCTAACCGCTCCAGAAAATAATGAACACCATTGCGACTTGAAAAGACAATCCACGCAAAATCAGAAAGCCTGTGAATTATTTGATCCACTTCCTCATAGGATTCCGGCGGACCGATCTCAATCGCTGGCTGGACTAGCACGTCAGCGCCTAACTCCGTCAACTTCGCCGTCAACTCCTGAGCTTGTTCAGCGCTGCGCGTAACTAAGATTCGTTGGCCAAATAATAGCCGCTGCTCAAACCATGAATTCATGTCGGTCGCTCCTGCTACCTCACCTACAATTACAATCGCTGGGGGGCGAATGCGCTGCGTCCCCGTAAAATATTGTTGAACTTCTGACAGTGTACATTTTACCGAAAACTGATCCGCACAGCTAATGCGCCGCACAATCATCACAGGCGTGTCCGGCGACTTACCGTTTGTTATTAGCTCATTGGTCCATAACTCTGCCGTCGTGACACCCATGTAAAACACTAATGTCCCGGGGAACTTCGCCAGCGCTTGAAAGTCCAGCGCAGAAGATTCTTTGCCAGTTTGCTCACTACCGGTTACGAAAGCAACCGCCGAAGCACGATCTCTGTGAGTCAGCGGAACACCGACGCAACTACCAGCGGCCATTGCCGCTGTGATTCCAGGCACGACCTCGTAATCAATGTTATGCAAGGCTAAAGCATGTGTCTCTTCAGCACAGCGAGCAAAAATCGCTGGATCCCCGCCCTTGAGCCTGACGACCTTTAACCCCTGCTGGGCTAAACGCACCAATTCATCGTTGATTTCTTGTTGCGTCCAGAGTTTGCCGATTCCGTGGCGACCCAGACAAATCCGTCTCGCATCAAAACGTACATGCTGTAAAATCAACGGATTGGCTAGAAAATCATAGAGCACGACATCCGCCTGCTCGAGACATTCAGCTGCTCGTAACGTAATGTAACTGGGATCGCCAGGACCAGCACCTACGAGATAGACAAAACCGGGCAATGTTGTATCCTGAGTCATAGTAACCGCTGTGAACCTACTGTAAGCACCCAAAAAAATTTACCCCTGAACCATTTGGCTTGCAGCGCAACTTTTTTACGACATACCAACTATTCTAAAATTGATCAGGATATTTTCGATTGGAACCTGCACCCACTAAATCTGCAAGGCATCCGCTAACAAACCAAGCTGATTATCAATCAGGCTTGTCGCGTGGTGAACGTCAAACGCTGCAACACCTATTCGAAAAAGCACTCGAGTGGCTCCAGCACTCCCCGCCGAATTATCAACAGACTCTCGCTGGGTTGGCCCAGTGCATGAAATCAGATCCCCAGGCAGCCGTCTACTGCTATGAATATCTACAAACAATTGAAATAGCGATTGCAGCAATCCCTCTCCGCTTCAATTGGTTCGAGCGACGGGAAAATCGTAAGCTCGTCCGAGAAATCGAGCAACTTGTCGGAGCTGAAAATTGGCAAGCAGTTTTTGAGCGCGCTCCCAAAGCCATTTATTATAATCCGCAACATGCTCAGCTATTGACGCTCCTTGCTACAGCTTGCCAAACGACAGATGCTCCGGACTGTGCCCGAGCGTATTGCCAATTTGCGTTGAAGTACGATCCTAGCTGCCAAGCAACACATTGCCAAATCATCATTAACTATTTGGCAACTGGGCAATTTGATGATGCCAAAGAACATTGGTTGCAGTTGCACACTCAAAACATATTTACACGTAGCCAGTTACATCAACTCGAACAGGCACTTCCAGTTGAAATTCAAGCAACCCTACCCACCCTAGAACTTGCAACAGAAGTTGACCAATTGGATAAGCAATTATCCCAAGATCCTCAAAATGAGAAGGCTTGGCACCAGCTGTGCAAACTTTACCAAGACAATCAACTGTTCTCTCGTGCACTGGAATGTTGCCAATTAGCGAATCAGGCATTAGGTAAAAGTGCGGAGTGGGAGCAATTTAGTTTGCAATTACGTAAACAACAAGCTGAGGGCCGGATCAGTTTTTACGAGCAAGCTAGTACAGCTTCTACGAATTTCGCGGCCCCGTGGCTCATGGATGAATTAACGGATGAATTGATACGCGTGCGAACAGAATATTATCAATCACGGTGCACAACATTTCCTAACGATAAAGACAATTTCGTTCGCCTCGCTTGGTGTTTATCTGAAGCGGACAATTCCTACGAGGCGTTAACAGTTTTCAATAACATCGATCTCAGTCAACTCACGCCGCGATGGTCGGTTATCGCTTTGCTCGGTCAGGGTGAAACAGAACAACGATTACGCCAGTTCGAAAAAGCAGTAGAATCATTTAAAAACGCACTGAATATCTTCGAAAAATCCCTTGCGGACATACAACAAAGTGATCCAGAATTAGTTGATATCCCGACCCTACAACACGAACAAATAGGGCTGAGACTACTCAATAGATCCAAACTACTGGCCCAAGCGATGGATTTACCTCAAATCACCCAACAATGCGCCGCGATCGCCAAAAAAACCTCGTTATCTATAGATATCTGAGCAATTCAACGCCTAGACAAAACGCAAGTTTTAGTCGATAAATGATGTTTCGACAAAAATCAAAACACGTCGACAATCGATAAAACAATTAGAATCACATAGTTAAGTACATTTAGAGACCCTGGTCTAAGAACGCCAGTTAGCCCAGTTGGAGAATTATGCCAAATTCAGCAAGTGCCGGAAAACGACTTCGTCAAAACCACTCACGCCGCGATGCAAACCGAGCGACTCGATCGAAATTGCGAACATACATTCGCCGCGTTCAAGAAGCAACCGAGGCCTACGAAGCGGCCGTTGCCGAGAATGGCGATACAGATGCAGCATTAGCGACTGTCAATGAAGCATATCGTGACGCGCAAGTCAAAATCGATAAAGCTGGTGCTAAGAGCCTGATTCATAAAAACAAAGCCGCCCGCACCAAATCTCGCCTACAAAAGATGATTAAAAAGGCCAAAGGCATCGCCTAAGACGAGTATTGCGGGATAGCCTAATCCCAGACAATTTTCTCTGCGTCAAATACGGGGCCGTCAACACAGGTACGTTTGTAGTCCCACGAACCGTCAGATTCTTTGCACCGCGTGACGCAACTAAAGCAAATTCCAATACCACATGCCATCGGCGTCTCTAGCGATACTTGGCACGGTACACTCCATTGCTGGGCAACCTTGGCAACTGCCTCCATCATCGGGTCAGGCCCACAACAAACCACCGCTACGCCTTGATTGCTACCGTGCGCTGTCGCGTCGGTTTGCAACACTTGTTCCAGCACTTCGGTCACCAGTCCCGGCACACCCGCGGAACCATCATCCGTACAAATCTGCGTGTTCACACCGATCTGTTCAAAATCATCAACTCCAGCCAACAAATCCGCATTCCGCGCACCATAGCAAAACGTAACCTGTTGGGCGGGCGGACATTCACGTCCAAATTTTTGCAGTCCAAGGTATTCACGAGCCAAACATAAAAACGGCGTCTGCCCAATACCACCGGCCACCATAATCAGGTGCCTCGTCTCGATTGGAAGGAATCCGTTTCCTAATGGCCCCCAGACTTCTAGTTTCTGTCCAGGCTCCGCGTGGACGAGGCGAGTCGTTAAATTTCCCTTCACCAAATAGAGCACATCAATATCCGACCAGTTTCCAGATTCATCTTGATGCAAATCATAAACTGCCAATGGACGACCTATTAAAGGGTCGTTACGATCGGCTAATCGTAGCATAATAAACTGACCCGGCTGAGCGGCCGCAGCAATCGCTGGACAACGAAATCGCAACCTCCAAGTCCCCTGAGCCACTTCGACATTTTCAACGACGACAACGGTTTCTTGTGTCGAACCGTCCGCGTAAAAATCTGCCTGCAATGGATTGGATTTCGAAGTGCTATCCGCATTAGAATTCATAAAATTGATTACCTTCGTCGTCCTCGACCGGCGCCTGATTTGCCTCGACCTGGACGAGCAGCTTGGCGCCCACGACCAGCCGACGTACCTTGCCGATTCCCTTGACTCAGTGTTCGTGGCTTGGAATTGCGGGATGCATCAGATCTACGCGAAGATGAGCTATCTTTACGCACTCTTGCTGTTCGTTTCTTCTTGACCCCAGCGGAACTACGGGATTTGGATTTTGTTAGCTTCTTCAGCGCTGAAACTTCGCGATAAGTCAGTTCTCGATATGCACCTTCAGGTAAATCGGCCAAACGAATGGGACCAATCGCAATGCGTTTAAGCATCAACACCTTGTGTCGAACTCGAGCCAGAACTCGTCGAATCTCGCGGTTCTTGCCTTCACTTAAAACCATCTCTAAATCCGTTGTCTTTTTCCGATGCGATTTAATTCGAATCGACTCGACATGTGCTTTGCCATCCGACAAATACACACCTTCACGGATCTCCGCCAAATCCTCGCGACGCATATCGCCCGCAACTCGAACTAAATAAACTTTGCTGACCTCATAACTTGGATGAGCAATTCGATTCGCTAGTTCACCGTCGTTGGTAATAATAATCAAACCTTCGCTGGAACGGTCTAACCGACCGATCGTGAAAAGATGATTCGCATCTCCAATTAAATCCAGCACTCTCAACCGACCAGCGGGATCGTTGTTCGTGCACAACACACCGGCAGGTTTGTTGAGCATATAGTATCGCAATGTGGGGCGAGCAATGTGTTGTCCGTCCACTTTGATTTCTTGTTCATCCGGATTTACCTTGGTGCCTAGCTTTTTGACCACTTGACGATCAACTTCAACCCGACCTTCCGATATCAACTCTTCACAACTACGGCGACTTCCTAGTCCTGCGGCGGCAAGTACTTTTTGAAGCCGGACTTCGCTACCACCAGCGGCCAATTTACGAGTGCCCCCAGATTGGGAACGTGATGTGGACTTTTTGCTAGCACTTGTGGGTCGAGGACGAACGGGTGCCTGCTTGGGCTGACGCTTGCTCGTTGAACGATTTGTCTTTTTTACGGGTGGCATGGCTAATTTTCTAATCGCTGTGGATTAATACTCTGTCTATTGTGTTGGGTGTGCTGATTGCGTTGTCATTTTGAAAGGGTCGATCGATCAATTAAGCGGGATCATAACCATCCGCATAAGGATTACGGTTGCGAGGCATAAATTTACAGAGTGCAATTCCAAAGAAGTAAAGAATTGTCAGCGGACCGGCGAGCATTAACATACTCAGGGGATCAGCAGGTGTCAAAAACATCGATGCAACAAAGATGACTAAGACCGCGACTCTCCACTTTGCCAAGTAAGCCTCGATCGTAAACATCCCAATCCGTTGTAGCATCAGCATCACCAGCGGTAACTGAAAAGCAATCCCAAAACCGAGCGGCAAAAACATCACGAACCCTAACCACTCACTAATACGTGGGTCTGGGTCGATCTCCATCATGCGGTTGTAGCTGAAAAGGAAATCTAATACCGGTTCCATCACC
>DTSG01000097.1 GCA_012965455.1 Planctomycetaceae bacterium
CACCTGCTTGGTACAAAGCGTTTTCTTGATCGGGTGTTACTCGTAGTGTGATCGCTGCCGCAACTACCGTAGCGTGATTGACAATGGCAAGGACAGTGAGAAGAACAGCAACACGGAGTAATTTCAAGGCAGAAAACATATGTAGATCCAGCAAGTAAATTGTCAAACAATCGTTAGTAAACAAGCCTACATTCTACAATATTTCCCCTTTACCTTTGCTGTGGCACGCGAAAATGGAAGTCATCGCAGAAATTGAGAATTTTCACCATCGTGTTAATTCGCACAAATTTGTGATTACATTTGTCGGCAACTTTAAAAACTAACAGTCTCGAACAATCCCCCAACTAATAGTAAATTGCCCCTCGACGTGATAAAATACGCATTACATTTTTGTACCCATCTAAAAATAGGACCATTGATCTATGCGATCTATGCTACGACGAAAAAACAACCGTTTCCAACTTGCAACAGCACTCTTTTCCGTTTGTTGCGGTCTCTTGTTTACTCAACCGGCGACAGCCCAGAATCTGGAGTTGCCCAAAAATGCCAACATTACCATTATCGGAAACACACTAGCGGATCGCATGCAGCACTATCCTTGGCTCGAGACCTACACGCAAGCGTTACACCCCAATCATTCGCTCGTATTTCGCAACCTCGGTTTTTCCGGTGACGAAGTCAATGCCCGCCAACGCTCGGCAAATTTCGGTAGCGCTGACCAATGGCTAACGAAAACCAATGCCGATGTCGTTCTCTGTTTCTTTGGGTACAACGAAGCCCTGCGCGGAGCCGGCACTGTCGACGCATTTAGCAAAAACTTAGCGACCATGATCGATGGTATGCTGGCACAAAAATACAACGGTACATCCGCGGCCACTGTCGTCATCTTTTCGCCAATTGCACATGAAAACCTCCACAGTCCCCATCTCCCAGACGGTAAACAAAACAATGCCTTACTCGAATTGTTCACTCAAGCGATGCAGCAAGTTTGCCAACAAAAATCCGTGCGATTTGTGGACATCTTCCACCCCACTCTAGCCGCCTATCAATCACTCCAGCAGCCACAAACGCTCAACGGCATCCATCTTCAAAACAATGGCTACGAAATGCTGGCACGCATCATCACGAGAACCCTCTTTGGACAAACGGGACCGGCGGCCAGCAAAAGAGATCTAGTCAAACGTATCCATTCAGCCGTGCAAGATCGCAACTACTACTGGTTTAGTCGCTATCGAGTCGTCGACGGTTATAACGTCTACGGCGGTCGATCAAAACTAGCTTGGTTCGGCCAATCCAACGCCGACGTGATGAAACGTGAAATGGAAATTTTTGATGTCATGACTAGCAACCGCGACAAACGCGTGATTGCCGTTGCTCAGGGTGGCGACCTCGAAGTCAAGGATGACAACTTGCCCGCAGAACTCGTTGTAAAAACCAACATTCCCGGAAAACTCGAAGGTGGCGCACACCTGTACCTAGGTGCCGACGAAGGCATTAAGAAAATGCAAGTCGCCGAGGGCATGCAGGTTAATGTCTTTGCCTCTGAGGAAATGTTCCCCGAACTTATCAATCCAGTCCAAATGGCTGTCGACCCTGACGGTAAACTTTTCGCTTCCGTATGGCCCTCCTACCCACACTGGAATCCCACACAACCCCGAACCGACCGCCTCCTCTGTTTTCCCGATGAGGACCGCGACGGAGTGGCAGACGAATGTATAATTTTTGCCGACAAACTCAATAGTGTCACCGGTTTTGAATTTTGGGGCGGTGGAGTATTAGTTGCCGCACCTCCAGAGATTTGGTTCCTCAAAGACACTGATGGTGACAATGTCGCCGATAAAAGGATTCGCATGCTACAAGGCCTTTCCAGCGCAGACTCGCATCACAGCGCCAATGCATTTGTGATCGGTCCCGGCGGTGGACTGCATTGGAGTCGTGGTATTTTCAATGTCGCCAGTATGGAAACACCAACCAAAACATTCCGCTCTGGACAATCAGGTGTCTACCGCTTTGACCCACGTACCTTTGAAATTGAATTCGTATTTCCAATTGGCCCCAACCCACATGGTGACTTCTTTGACCAATGGGGATATCAATTCGCCAATGACGGTACAAGTGGAACTGGATCTTATGTTAATCTCGGAAAAGGGATCGGCAACAAAAAATGGTTTACTAAGCGAGTACGTCCGGTTGCTGCCACAGGAATCTTATCCAGCAGCCACTTCCCTGAACACAATAACGGCAATTTCTTGGTTTGTAATTGCATCGGATTTCTGGGCGTGCTGCAGCATAAGGTCGAATATGACGGAGCGGATATTATCGCCAAGGAAATCGAACCCATTCTAGTTTCATCCGATCCTAATTTCCGGCCTACCGATATTGAGATTGGTGGCGATGGAGCATTGTATGTATCCGACTGGGCAAACGCCATTGTCGGACATATGCAACATAACATGCGCGATCCAAATCGTGACGCCAGCCATGGTCGCATCTATCGAGTTTCTGTGCCTGGCCGTCCTCTCGTGGCACCCGTAAAAATGATCGGTAAGCCAATTGAACATGTTTTACAGTCATTCTTATTGCCTGAGAACGGAGTTCGTTATCGAGCGCGGCTTGAACTCAGCGGTCGAACATCTGTCGATATCAGCGCAGTCGTTCCCCACTGGGCTAATACATTAGACGTAAAAAATCCAATCCACGCCCAAGCACTATTGGAATGCCTCTGGGTTTTCGAGGAACACCGAATTGCTAATCTGCCGTTATTGAAAACTGTTTTCCAAGCCGCAGACGCACGAGTGCGGTCTGCCGCCATTCGAACCCTCGGTCATTGGGCGGGTAAAGTGTCGGCTTGGGAATCCACCTTGCAGGCTGCCGCAAAAGATGAATCTCCTTTAGTCCGCGCAGAAGCGATGAAGGCAGCCGTAGAACTTCAAGGCTTGGCTGCAGCAGAAGTTGTCTTCACTGTTTCGACTAAACCGCTCGATGCTGAACTACAAAAAGTTCTGGCGTACGCAACGAAGTCTCTGGATGTGGATGCCATTATTCAAGATGCGATTGCCAATAACACACCTCTTTCCAGCGCCGCCCAGCAATATGTGCTACGCAATGCTAGCATTGCTGATCTTTTGAAAATGGATGCCAGCGAAGGCGTTTATTTAGCAATTCTCGCTAGGGATAAGGCCTCAGCCAGCCATCTTCAGACAGCGATTACAGGATTAGCTAAAATCCAAAACAGTTCAGCAATCAATCTTATCGTCGACTTGTTAGTCGAACGTGATGCAAGTGGCGACGAAAGCACACAAGGTTTGGCTGTGCTATTGGTCGGACAAAGCATTTCTGATTTGCAACAACGCGTTGCCGACATTGAACATTTAGCGCTGGCTGGTAAATCCGCTCAAACGCGGCAATACGCTTTTGCTGCTTGGATCACTACCGACGGCAATGGCGACAACGCTTTTCTAGCTGCCACCCGCGGTCGTGATTCCCTGCATGATTTTCTCAGTGCCGTCCATCTCATCAATAGTGTTGATGTGCGCGAACAACTATACGGGAAAATTCGCCCACTGACGACGGAGTTGCCTACTCAACTTGGCAGCGAAACCACAACCGGTGGCCTAGGACTACCCGGCATCCACGTTGATTTCTACTTTCCTTCAGGGGCTAATGTTGACATCAAAACGCTCGACAAGATGACTCCCAAACAATCGGGAGTCGCTCCAGCGATCAGTATCAATGTCCCTCAACGAAAGGAGAACGATAAGTTTGCTTTAAAATTCACAGGCTTTCTCCAAATTAGAAAACCGGGTAAATACACGTTATATGCTGCCTCGGACGATGGCTCTCGAATCTATCTTGACGACAAGTTATTGGTCAACAATGACGGCATGCACGGAATGGTCGAAAAATCCGCAGCGATCGATCTTTCGACAGGTGCACATAAAATCGTGGTTACGTATTTCGACAATGGTGGCGGCGATGGGCTAGCCATCCGTTGGTCTGGTCCAGGCATCAAGAAGCAAGATATTCCTGCTAATCGATTGTCGTTAAGTGGCGGAGAAACTTTGCATGACCATGCGATCCGAGCTTTGGTAACAGTACCTGGTCACGAGCCCGAAATGTTCACCGACCTAACACTGCTGCTCAAAGCGGGACTGCATCGCAATTCTGCGATTGCTGCATTATTAACCATTGCACCAGAGCATTGGAACAAAGCACAACTACCAGCGCTAGCAGACAACCTCGTTGCCTATTTAAGCGAAATCCCCGCTCAATTTCGCACAGCTGGCCCGGCACTAGAAGCCATCAAGCTAGCACGTGCTGTCGGCAAACAACTACCTGCGGACCAAGGACAAGCGATTGAAGAGCGGTTGAAGAATTTGGATGTACGAGTCATTGCCATCGGCACAGTTGCGCATCGCATGATCTACGATAAAGAACTAGTTGCTGTTCAAGCTGGGAAACCTGTTGAATTCCGTTTTTCCAATACGGACAACATGCCTCACAACTTTGTCATTACGGCTCCCGGCACGATGGAAGAAATTGGCTTACTCGCGGAATCAACCGCACGCGATCCAGACGCCATGCAACGACATTACGTTCCCCAGAGCAAGCACATCTTGCTACAAAGCCAATTATTGCAAACCGGTGAAGTTCAAGCGATATTATTCGATGCCCCTACGACTCCCGGCGTATATCCCTACGTTTGCACCTACCCCGGACACTGGCGACGAATGTACGGGACATTGTATGTGGTAGCCGATTTACCAGCATATCAAGCGAACCCT
>DTSG01000098.1 GCA_012965455.1 Planctomycetaceae bacterium
GAGTCCGTGTTTTTTAAAATATCCCCTGCCATCTGGCGTGAAAGAACGAGGGTCAAATGTGAATTCAGCAGCACCAAAGCTTGAAGTGGCGTTGTTGATTTATTTCGCACTGGACAACTATTATTAGCAGCGGGCCGATCAAAGGTTGCAAAGAACGGATATCTAAAATTCCTTCTCGCAAACACATAAATACTACGGCGGTAATGATCGGCGTCGCTTGGTGATTGTTCCCAATGACCCTTCAGTAAGGTTGATTTAAGTTCCGCTTGAATGGGAGGTCGCACACCTGCACCTCCCATTTCATTATTTGCGACGCCCGCTACCGTCAGCATCGCATTACGCAGATTTTCCCCCGACAGTCGCTGCATAGGAAATCTGGTGAGATATTCGTTCTGTGGATCTCTTTGCTCTCTATTTTCCCAAGCAGTTGCAGACACGCCCCTTGTTGCATTTTGAGGTACACTTGCCTGACAATAAGTCGCGCTTGTCAAAATGAGTCGGTGAATTGCCTTTAAATCCCATTTGTTAAATATTAATTCCGCCGCCAACCAATCTAACAATTGAGGGTGTGTTGGAGCGGACCCCAACAGTCCGAAATCTGACGGTGTATCAACCAGCCCCCGTCCGAAGTGTTGCTGCCAAATTCTATTGACGATGACTCGAGCGGTTAACGGGTTGTTGGTATCCATCAGCCAGCGGCTCAATGCCAACCGCCGGCCGGAGGTATTTGTAGGTGTCGGCTCGATCTTAGAATTCGCCAACTGACCAATAATCCGTAAAAACCCTGGCTCAATTTGCGCTCCTTGCTGGTCATGTTCTCCACGTTCCATAATATAGGAGCGTTCAGCATTGTAGCCCTCCACAGATACGTCTGGCTCAACCAGAACATCTATGCTCGTATTGCGTTTGACTTGAATACCTGGTTGAAACAGCGCCCGCAAACGATAGAAATCTGCTTGGCTAACGGGATCATATTTATGGTCATGGCACTGGGCGCAACCAATTTGCAAACCTAAAAATACTGCTCCAACTGTCGCCGTTACTTCATTGAGCAGTACGTGTTTTCGTAAATTTTGCGAGTTGATATCGGGCATATCAGGCCCAGATAAACAAAACATCGTCGCGGTGGAATCAACTTGGTCACGCGGTAGTTCGTCACCGGCAAGTTGAAGTGTCACAAACTCGTCATACGGTATATTTCGATTAAATGCATTGATCACCCAATCACGATATTTCCAAGCATTCTTTCGAACAAGGTCGTGTTCAAATCCGTCAGTTTCTGCGAACCTTGCTAAGTCCAACCATAGCTGTGCCTGCCGTTGCCCGTACAGTGGTGATGCCAACAGTCGTTCAACGGTATGTCGATGGTTCTCTGGCGGTTCGCTTTCATAAGCACCAACGGTACCTAAAACATCTAACGACATTCGCCGCTGCAACACGTATGCTTTTGCGCGCGGCATGGGCGCCAGCCCGTGCTGCTGCATAGCCGCCAGCACAAACACATCAATCGGATTTTGTGCCCACTTTGAACTAATAACTACGGGCAGCGATGGACGTGCAACCGGTTGGAATGCCCAATGTTCTCGATCCGCCGCTCCAATTGTCGGTTCAATTGCCGCAGGAACAGATTCTTGACTCGCTAACATTGCGGGGACTAATAGCAAAAACAATGCAAGCAAATATTTAAGATTTGACGCGTGTGCCTGCATTAGATTGCTTTCACCACTTGGGGATGTGCTGGACCGGTCAATCTCTGCTCTAAGCCATTATGAAAGAAGGAAAGTTCTTCATGGTCCAAGCCCAGCAGATGCAATATTGTCGCATGAAAATCACTGACATGAACTTTGTCTACCTCTGCTCGCAATCCAATTTCGTCCGTCGCACCAATGGCGCGACCTCCTTCAATCCCAGCTCCAGCCAACCAACTACTATACCCCCAAGGATTATGATCGCGGCCTTTGCCTTGCTCGCTCATCGGCATACGGCCAAACTCACCGCCCCAGATAATTAATGTGTCTTCCAGCAATCCGCGTTGTTTTAAATCTGTTAACAGTCCCGCTATGGGAAGATCCGTCTGCTCACAATACTGAGTATGATTGGACAACACATCGGAATGGGCATCCCAGCCATTGGTATTACCGGAATAGACTTGGACAAACCGTACACCTTTTTCGATCATCCGACGTGCCAACAAACATCGCCTACCAAATTCAGCTGTGGCCTTGTTGTCGAGCCCATACAGTTTGTGCGTCAGTTGCGATTCTTGGGAAATATCAACCAAGTCGGGAGCCGCCGTTTGCATCCGATAGGCCATCTCATACGCTTGCACCCGCGCCACCAATGCACTTTCACTAGGGTGCGACTTTACAAACTGTTTGTTGAGTTGCTGTATTAACTCTAATGAACCACGTTGCTGAGTTAGGCTAACGGATGCTTGGGGTGCTAGATCAAGAATCGGCGCAGCGCCACTACGCATCGTCACTCCCTGATAGACTCCCGGTAAATATCCACTACCCCAAGCTGGTGGACCCCCTTTGAGGCCACCACCCGGATCTGGCAGCACAACGAATGCTGGTAGATTTTGGTTCAACGATCCAAGACCATACGTCACCCAACTCCCAATGCTGGGATGCCCCATAAAGGTTTTGCCGGTGTTCATTTGGTAAACGGATTGTGGATGATTCACACTGTCACCATGCATCGATCGGATAACACACAATTGATCTGCATGCTTAGCTATGTGAGGTAAAAAATCACTTATCTGTAATCCCGAATTACCTCGTTTACGGAACGGCTTTAGCGGTCCGAGAAGTGGGTTTTTAGAAACATCTCGACGGGTCATCACGTTTCCAAAGGACTTCGGAAGTGTTTGTCCCGCATATTTTACAAGCGCCGGCTTAGGATCAAACAAATCAACGTGACTAGGGCCGCCATGCATAAACAACCAAATCACCCGCGTTGCGCGAGGTGGATGACTGGAACTACTGGGTTTTTGTTGGGAAGGATCCGTGGACTCGTTAGCGACAAGTTCATCCGCCCACATCGCTCGTAATGCTAATGCCCCGAGACCACCCCCGAGTGAAGACAACCAATGTCGACGCGTACTCGTGTTTACTCGACTTGTCATTATTAATTACCTTTGTCGCTGCTGCATCAACTCACTGTACCTCTGTAGCGTTTGGCGTTGTCTCGCCGAAAGACTTGATTCACCACGCTGGTGCACTTGTTCTAATATCTTCTCGCCTCGAGCAATTAACTGCTCATCGGCACTAAGCTCATCCCTGACTGGCTTATGTATTTTGAGTTTCGTTTTCGGTTTGCGCTTAGTCCTGCCCTGACCGCTAAACTTCCATCCCAATTTAAAGTATAACGCGGCAAAAGCAGCACCTCCCAGATGAGCCTGCCAAGCGATTCCGGTGGGTTCGCCTGTAGAAGATCGCACTGCCAAGTAAATGTCGTAGCCGACATACATGAGGCCCGCGACCCAAGCATCTACGGGGATAATCATCATCATCAATAGCTTGGTTTTTGGATATAAAAAACAATACAGAATGACAACTGCTACCACACCACCCGATGCACCTACCGCGCGGACAACAAGGAGTCCCTCAGGCACTTCCAAGAAATAATAACTTGCCGCAAAAATCAAACTGCTCACAATAATCGCCAACAGATAGAACCTGAGAAACTCTTTAGCACCATACCGTTGTTCCACAAACCGGCCGAACATCCACAAGCCGAACATGTTAAACGCAATGTGCATAACGCCGATGTTGGTGTGCGGTCCTGCATGCATAAAGCCGGCGGTGATTAACCGCCATATTTCCCACGGGTGAGGTGCCGGTGCAGCTTCTTCAGTTGCTGGCGTATCAACTACAGCATCATCCGCTGGCTCAGAGGACTCGTCCGCTGCAGACTCTACTGTGAAAAACGACGAGTCGATCGATAACTTTTCATAGATTTCTTTGTTAAGCTGTGGATTACTATTGCCCACTAGCCAGCACAGAATATAGACAACAACATTGGCGACGACTAATTTGTTCGTCATGGACATGTTGCTCACAGCGCGCATCATACCCGGTGCTGATGAATCCGCGTCTCCGCGATAGTAGTCTCGGTCGTAAATGCCCATAACAACAATTTTACTACAGCTCGTAGAAAATATAGAGGCGCTAAGGCAGTTTATTCAAGAGATTATTGCTCTGAATTAACGCCCGTGGCAGCAGCCGTCTTGGCATTGATTTCCGCTTCGAGAGCGGCTTGATCTTTGGCTAGCTGTTCCGCATAGCCCTGATTGCGCTGGAAAATAGCTGCTAGCTCTGCCGTCAACTTACCGACTTCCGCAGACAACTGTCCGGCATACTCTCCCGCTTCTACTTCATCTCGACGATACAGCTCTAAATCCAATTCCAATCGCTTTTTTTCTTGCTTGCGAAACAAGATTTGAGTGGCCGCTTTGTTACGTGACTCCGTAATCCGCGAGATGTCGTGCAAGGCACTGCCGTCGGTGTAAATGAGAGAAGCAACCCGCGCTAGATAGCCATGAAAAATATCGGTGAAGTTATGCACGGGGCGGACATAGTATTCAATAAGCTTTTCGGCAACCGGACGCAATGTGCATAACGCCGATGTTGGTGTGCGGTCCTGCATGCATAAAGCCGGCGGTGATTAACCGCCATATTTCCCACGGGTGAGGTGCCGGTGCAGCTTCTTCAGTTGCTGGCGTATCAACTACAGCATCATCCGCAGG
>DTSG01000099.1 GCA_012965455.1 Planctomycetaceae bacterium
CCAGGGGAACGAGATTATCAGGCACGCATTAATATGTACCAGCTGGCAGCGAGGATGCAGACGTCGGCTGTGGAGGCAATGGATCTAAGTCAAGAAACCGCGGCAACGAAAAAACACTACGGTATGGACGACCCAATGACCAAAGATTTTGGCGCACGATGTTTGATTGCGCGGCGACTTGTTGAGCGCGGTGTTCGGTTTGTGCAAGTTTTTACACAGAATCAGTTCTGGGATCACCACGGTCGGATTAGGACTAGCTTGCCAGCGGCTTGTAAAAAAGTAGACAAACCATCGGCGGCACTTGTTAGTGATCTCAAGCGACGTGGGATGCTCGATGAAACGATTGTGCATTGGGGCGGTGAAATGGGTAGACTGCCGGTCATCCAAAATGATACGGGTGCAAACAATGTCGGCCGCGATCATAACACCAAGGGCTTTAGCATGTGGGTTGCCGGTGGTGGATTCAAGGCCGGACATGTACATGGAAAGACGGATGAGTTTAGTCATCAAGCGGTGGATCAAATCGTAAACCACTATGACTACCACCATACATTGATGCATCTATTTGGTTTAGATCACCAGCGACTGGCATTTGAACATAATGGACTTAGTAGAAAGCTAATTGAAACAGACAAAAGCCAGCTAGTAACGGAGTTAATTACTTGATTGCAGTAAGAAAAATAAAGGATGAAAATAGCAGGGGATAAGTCAAAATCTATTAAATCCCCCCCAAGTTAGGGTTTTTTACGTTTTGTATTTATATTTGGATGGTACTGGAGCAGGATTCTTCTAGTTGGCAATTTAGTCCTTTGATAAAATGTACGATATAAAAGATGAGTGTTTAAGAAGTAGCCGAGCAGGTACATAATGGTAGTGGGTGATCAATAGAGCGTTTGCACAACGAAAAAAAATGATTAAGGGCAGTTAGCCAATGGCGGCAGAATATCAAACAGACCATTATTGTGACGGTGTAAACCGCCGCAGCTTTTTACAGATTGGTGCCCTTGGCGGTCTCGGCCTGTCACTGTCGAGCTATCTTAAGAGCACTGCCGCGACAACGGACAAATCCCCCACGAATTGCATTTTGATTTGGACTCGAGGCGGAACAAGCCACCACGATACGTTAGACCCAAAACCAGATGCACCGACGAGTATCCGCGGTGAGTACGACGTAATCGACACAGCGATTCCCGGAGTCAAGTTTACAGAGATATGTCCTAACTTAGCCAAGCATGCCGACAAGTTTTCGGTTTTACGAGGTTGGAATCCACGCAACGGAAGTCATGGAACCGCAGACCAATATGTGATGAGTGGTCGCAAATTCAATCAGGCGGTGGCCTATCCAACCTATGGCAGTGTCCTGAGTCACTATCACGGATTCCGTACGGCGATGCCTCCATTTATTCAGCTAGGCACGAATGTTGATCGTCGCTTTGGCGGTGGCAGTGCAGGCATCTTGGGTTTGGAGCACATGCCGTTTGAAATCGATGCGGACCCCAATGCCGCTAAGTTTACCGTACGGGATATCACTCCGCCGAGCGGTGTTTCGTTTGCACGAATTGATCGCCGCCAGAGCGCCTTGGCTCGGCTCGACGCATTGCAGCGCAACACCGACGTACAACAGCCAGCCTTTGCTGCTCTTGACGAACACTATAAAGCGGCATTCAACATGATCACCGCTCCGGAAACCAAACAAGCATTTGACTTAGAAAAAGAAGATGCCAAACTGCGAGAAGCATATGGCAAAAACCGTTTCGGGCAAAGCTGTTTGTTATCGCGACGACTTATCGAAGCGGGTGTTCGTTTCGTCACGGTTACCGATGGTGGCTGGGACACGCATGCCAACAATTTCAAAGGTCTTAAAACTCGTATTCCACCGGTCGACAAAGCTTTACCACAATTGCTGATGGATCTCGCAGACCGAGGAATGCTAGACACGACGTTAGTTTGTTGGTTCACGGATTTCGGCCGCACCCCGAAAATTAACTCAGCGAGCGGTCGCGATCATTGGTCGACGGCGGGATTTGCTGTGATGGCCGGTGCTGGCATTCCTGCCGGTACGATACTTGGAGCGACAGATGCCGAAGGGGGATACGTCTCGAAAGATGAGTACTTTACGGATGATATTGCCGCCACCGTGTATAGCAAGCTAGGCCTACCAACAGACTTAATCGCTCACGCACCAGATGGTCGCCCAGTACGTCTTATTGAAGGTCGCCCAATTAAGGAGTGGATGTAATACCTCGAGTAAATTTCAGAGGTATCCAAAATTATGTTTAGACTCACTGGAAAATCAACAACACATTGCGATGGAGTCACGCGGCGTGAATTTTTGTCTGCCGGTTCCGCGGGTGTTGTCGGGTTGAGTTTAGCAGATTTATTGCGAGCAGAGGCAGCCGCAGGCCTAGGGTCGTCTAACAAAGCCATCGTCAATATTCATCTTGATGGCGGTGCACCACAGATGGATACGATTGACATGAAGCCAGAAGGCCCGCGAGAAACGCGGGGCGAGTTTCAGCCAATTTCAACATCGGTAGCAGGGATCCAACTTAGTGAGTTGTTACCGAACATAGCTGCTCAAGCAGAGGACTTTGCCTTCATTCGTAGCCTTGTCGGTTCGGCAGGTAGACACGATGCATTTCAATGCCAATCGGGATTTGATGCTAAGGAACAATCTAGCTTGGGTGGACATCCAGCCATGGGTTGTGTGTTGAGCAAGATACTTGGCCGCGTGTCCGATCCGGCACCAACGTTCGTTGATCTAATGCAAGGACGACCATTGGTTCGTAACAGCGCTCGGCCAGGGTTTTTAGGGCCCGCCTATAAACCGTTTCGGCCAGATTTGTCGAGCATGTTTGATCGTCCCTTAGAAACTGCGATGAAAGGCGAATTAGCGAGACTAGGTTCTAATCACACAACTAGCTTGTCACTCAATGCCGAACTCAATGCGGATCGGCTGCATGACCGTAATTCGTTGCTCCAGAGTTTGGACTCGATTCGCCGTGAGGTAGATGGCAGTGGCATGATGGATGCAATGGATCGTTATTCGCAACAGGCGACGGGCATCTTATTGTCAGGCACATTCGCCGACGCATTAGATTTGTCCAAAGAAGACCCCAAGATGCTGTCGCGCTATATGCCAAATCACGCAGTCTCCGGCTATCGAAATGCCACGGCTGACGAACCAAAAGCCGCGCTGAAACTATTGATCGCTCGGCGATTGATCGAAGCTGGGGTGCGTTGTGTCAGTGTGACGTTTAGTGATTTTGATACACATAGCAAAAACTTTAGTCGCATGCGGTATACATTACCAATCGTTGACCATGCAATCGTGACATTTATTAATGACCTGAAAGATCGCGGCATGTTTGATGACGTATCGATTGTCTTATGGGGCGAATTTGGACGAACGCCAAAAATCAACGAAAATGGCGGTCGTGATCATTGGCCTCGAGTGAGCCCTGCGATCATGGCAGGTGGTAAAATGCGCGGCGGGCAAGTGATTGGCGCGACGGACCGCACGGCTGGGGAAGCCATTAGTCGGCCCGTTAACTATCAAGACGTTATGTACACGCTTTACCACAATCTTGGTATCACCGCAGATCGAGTGACGATTGAAGATCCAACGGGACGCCCGCTGTACCTATTAGACCAAGGCTCGCTAATTGGTGAATTAGTTTAACGGGCACGTGGTATATTTAGGGACAGCGGTGGTTTGCAAATTAGATAAATTTATGAGGGGAAAATGGTCATGCGTTGGTTTTATTTATTATTATTGGGTGTGGCAGTTAACTTTTCGGCAGCCGCGGCTGAGCGATCCGACTTTGGTTTAACATTGCGATCGCAGGCGGCAACATCGGCCGAAAACATTCGCTTTCAAGCGCGCTACGATCAGCAGCAATGGAAAGCCAGCGAAACCGCAGTGATCGTTTGCGACATGTGGAATCTTCACCACTGCCTGAATGCAACTCGCCGCGGTACAGAAATGGCCCCCCGCTTGAATCAGCTGCTCAAACAATCTCGTCGACAGGGCGCTCTTATCATCCATGCACCAAGTTCATGCATGGCGCCCTACAAGGATCATCCAGCCCGAGCCACCGCATTGAATGCTCCGGCGGCAAGCAATTTGCCCGCCGAAATCGACAAATGGTGTTATAGCATTCCGTCCGAAGAACAAGGCACCTATCCACTAGATCAATCTGATGGGGGCGAGGATGACGACTTAGTGGAGCATGCCGCTTGGGCCAAGAAATTAGCTGGTATGGGACTCAACCCCCGCAGTCCGTGGACAAAACAAACAGACTTGATCGACATTCATGATAAAGATGTGATTAGTGATAATGGCGTGGAAATTTGGAATGTGCTGCAA
Organism: Planctomycetaceae bacterium; assembly: GCA_012965455.1. Classification (GTDB taxonomy): domain Bacteria; phylum Planctomycetota; class Planctomycetia; order Pirellulales; family Pirellulaceae; genus UBA721. The sequence continues at coordinate 4,370 of DTSG01000099.1, forward strand.
CAAACAGGAATCAAAAACGTTGTGCTGGTTGGTGTGCACACAAATATGTGTGTGTTGGGCCGACCCTTTGGGTTGCGTCAAATGGCAAAAAATGGGATGAACGTAGTGCTGTGCCGTGATTTGACCGACACCATGTACAACCCAAAAATGAAGCCGTTTGTGAGCCATTTCACGGGAACGGATTTAATCGTTGAGCATATTGAAAAATGGGTATGCCCGACGATAACGAGTGATCAAATTCTTGGCGGAAAGCCGTTTGTGTTTTCAACAGATACCAGAAAACACGTTGTTATCTTGATTGCTGAACGTGAATATCAAACAAATGAATCATTACCGCGATTTGCTTTAGAGCATCTGGGGCAAGATTACAAAGTGACGATTGTTCATTGTGATGAAGATGGCCAAGGCGAACGCAATGCTTTACCCAATTCGATCCCAGCGATCACACAGGCGGATTTACTATTGATTAGTATTCGCCGCCGAGTTCTTCCACAGGATCAAATGCAGGCCGTCCGGCAGCATATTGAAAACGGCAAACCTGTGGTTGGTATTCGCACGGCGAATCATGCGTTTTCGTTGCGCGGCGAAGCGCCCCCGGAAGGCCTAGTGGCTTGGGACAAATTTGATCAAGAGATTTGGGGAGGGAATTACGCGAATCACCACGGTAACGGTAAAACGACAACCGTGGCGGCGTTGTGCGAGCACGAGATTCTTAACGGTGTTGACCTCCAAGATTTCACCACGATAGGGTCGCTGTATCAGGTGAACCCGTTGTCGAGTTCTACACAGGCGATATTGTCAGGTACGATTCCTGACAAACCGATGGAACCAATCGCCTGGACGAATAAGACAATTTTTGGAGGGCGAGCTTTTTATACATCACTCGGACAGATCAAAGATTTTGACACAAAAACCATGAATGTGTTGTTGAAGAATGCGATTGCTTGGGCTTTGAATTAACGAGCAGTGCAAGCGAACACACAATAAACCATTGTCAGCGCACCGAACAATGAAAAATAATAACTGCACGATGATCATGGCGCTGAGCGTTCTCGCGCTGGCTATGTTTACCGGCGAGGTGATGGCGGCAGCTAAATTTACCGTGTTGCCGAGCGAAGTATTACTCAACGGCAATTTTGCGCAGGCTCAGTTAGTCGTCACGGCGACGAAGTCGGGTGAAATTCGTATAGATAGCGCTGACTTAACTCACACGGCGAAATATACGTCCTTGAATGTGGATGTTGTTACGGTAGATCAAACGGGTTTGTTATTAGCAGTTGCTAATGGCACGGCAGAGATTCAGATTCGAGTAGGCCGTAGCAAGCGGATTGTATCCGTGATTGTCGCTGACATTACAGAAAGCCCCGAGTTAGATTTCCATTACAGCGTCCAGCCAGTTCTTTCCAAAGCGGGTTGTAATATGGGAGCTTGCCACGCGAGTCAGCATGGCAAGGGGGGATTTGTGCTGTCCGTCTTTGGCTATGATCCGAGCAAAGATTTCTCATCGATTGTAAAAGATCAACTACAGCGACGAGTGGACTATATTCGTCCTGAGAATAGCTTGTTTGTTTTGAAACCCACGGCGCAAGTGCCTCACGGTGGTGGCCAGCGGCTCAAGGTCGGTTCAGTGATGCACGACACTTTGGTGCAGTGGGTTAGCGGCGGTGCGCAAGGCCCCACGAAGGACTCAGCGGTAGTGGTTGACCTCGTAGCTACGCCTAGTCGACGTGTTGCGGAAATAGGTAGCACGCAACAGCTTCAAATACGAGCGACCTATTCCGATGGGACAACGCGAGATGTAACCGCGTTGGCTCGGTATGATTCATTGGATGACGGACTCTTAAAGGTTTCAACTGCTGGATTAGTCGAAACACTGGGACGTGGCCAAGCTGGCGTAATGGTGCGGTTTGAGGGCCAAGCCACGACGTTTATGGTGACGATTCCGTATGGTGCAGACGTAGATTTGCCGCAGTGGTCGGAAGACAACTTAGTGGATAAATTTGCGGTCGACAAATTCCGAGAATTAGGAATCCAGCCCTCTCTGCTTTGTGATGATTCAACATTTATCCGTCGCGCTTACCTCGACGCCATCGGTGGCTTGCCGACACCGGCCGAGACACAACAGTTCTTAGATTTGAATGGCGCTGATAAGCGGACCAAGTTGATAGATCAACTATTAGGTCTCACGGGTGATCCGGCGCAAGATGTTTTTAATGATCGTTTTGCGGCCTATTGGACTCTCAAATGGTCGGACCTGCTACGCAACAGCTCCGCGACGCTTGGGGAACAAGGGATGTGGTCGTTACACAATTGGATCCGTGAATCGTTTCGAGTTAATCGAGGATTTGATGAATTTGTGAAAGACCTAATTCAGGCTCGCGGATCTCTGTATATGAATGGTCCCGCGAATTACTATCAAATTAATAAAAATTCATCGGACTTAACTGAGGCAACAACGCAGTTATTCATGGGCATTCGACTTGAATGTGCCAAGTGTCACCATCATCCATTTGAAAGCTACAGCCAAGCGGATTATTACGGTATGGCTGCTTTCTTCTCCCGAGTAGGCACTAAGAACAGCGAAGAGTTTGGGTTGTTTGGTCGAGAGCGAGTCGTTGTTGTAAATCCAACAGGTGACGTACAACATCCGCGGACGCGAGAAACAATGAAACCGACGGTTTTACATGGCGACGTTATCGAGCATTCGCTGGACCGCCGAATTCCGCTGGCGTCCTGGCTTACATCTACCCAAAACCCCTGGTTTGCAAAAAGTGTGGTGAATCGCTATGTCCGCTATTTGATGGGCCGAGGGCTCGTAGAACCTGTTGACGACATGCGATCTACCAATCCAGCGAGCAATGAAGCGATGCTTTCGGCGCTTGCCGCTTCGTTTGAAGAAAGCGGTTACGATTTAAAACAACTGATACGGGTCATTATGACGTCCCGAACATACCAACTAGGTTCCGAGCCAACGGAAATGAACGTCTCGGCTGGTAAATACTATGCATTTTATCACGCAAAACGAATGCCAGCCGAAGCATTGCTCGATGCGATCAACACCGCGACGGGAACGGCGACAAAGTTTAAGGATTTGCCCCCGGGAACACTAGCGATTGAATTACCGGACACGAATTACCCCAACTATTTTTTGAAGACATTTGGAAAGCCGTTGCGAGTGAGTGTTTGTGAGTGCGAGCGAGCACCGGATGAGAATTTGGCACAGGCGCTGCATACACTCAACGGAGATACGATCGCCAAAAAAATTAGTGACCCGCTGAGCCATTTAGGGAAGTTGCTAACAGCGGAAGCTCCTGTTGAAGAAGTTATCGCCCACATTTTTATGGCGACGCTGTCACGGATGGCAACGCCGGATGAACAGGCACTGTGCAAACAGATTGTTGCCGAAGCGCCGACAATGAAAGAAGGTTGCGAAGACGTATTGTGGGCATTAATCAATTCCAAGCAATTCGTTTATATCCAATAACAGAAGATTGTTATCTTTGAGGAGTGGTGATCGTGAAGCGACTCGCTGGGACATTAATTGGCCTGTTGTTGGCAATTGGGGCAGAAGCGCAAACATCGTATCCAATGTTGATGACGTTGCAGCCAATCGCGATCCAAATCGGCACAACTGGCGAACTTGAAGTTCAGTCGCGTTACAGTATGTGGGGAGCGACGCGAGTTATCATTTCGGGTGAGGGATTGTCCGGCGAAGTTGTTCATCCGCAGCTGCCCCCAGCAAAAGAAGGTGAAAAACCGACGGAACCGTCGCTCACCACACTCAAAATCAAATTCACCGCAACGCCAGACGCTGCTCCGGGAGTCAGAGAGTTCAAGCTATTGACGCCACGCGGAGTGAGTACAGTTGGGCAAATTGTGGTGACACGGGACAAGGTAGTTTTTGAGGATATCAAATCAGATTCGTCAGAAAACGCGGTGTTGTTTGAAATTCCGGCCACGCTTACCGGAGTGATTGAGAAGACCGAAGACCGCGATTATTTTAAGTTTTCGATTGACGCTCCGACCCAGCTAGTTTTTCATTGCCGCTGCATGCGACTGCAAGACCGGATTCATGATCTTCAGAAACACGCGGATCCAATGATTACGGTTAAAAACAGTCAGGGCTCAACCATCGCGGCCAATGATAATTATTTTGCGGCGGATCCGTTTATGGTGGTTGAATTTCAGCAAGCGGGGGAATATTACCTCGAAGTTCGAGATGTGCGTTTTACGGGGAACAAATATTGGAACTACGCCATCGACGTGTTGAATCGACCCTTTGCTACCAATGTCTTTCCGTTGGCGATTTCTGCGACGAAGCCGACGACGTTTGAATTGATTGGCGAGAGTGTACCTGCTGATAAGACGATTGCATATGTTCCGGCAACTACGGGGCTGGCTCTGGGGCCACAAATGTTGTCCTTGGTGGATGAACAACAAGTGTTTGATCCCGTGGCGGTTTATGTTTCTGAGGAAACCATATTGCTAGAGACCGCGACTGACAACAATGACAAAGAACATGCTCAACAGATTCAAATACCGGCAGTCATTAATGGTCGCGTAAGTCGTGATGCGGATATCGACTATTATCAGTTTACAGCCAAAAAGGGTGACAAAATATCGTTTGAGATAATCGCTCGTCGTCGGCAATCGATGCTGGATAGTTATATTGTGTTAGAAAATTCAGCAGGCGCGCAGCTTAAAACGGCGGATGACTTTCAGTTTGGACGGCGTACTTATTGGGACTCGCGGATCGAGAACTATGTTGTGCCCGACGATGGCACTTACTATATCGCCGTCTATGATCGTCACTTGCGCGGTGGTGCTGAATTTGTTTATGCGTTGGAGATTACGCATAGCCACCCCACGTTTGAACTGTTGTTGGATACTGCCAAAACGCTGACTGCCCCAGGAACAGGTGGTGTCGTATTTTGCCGAGTAAAGCGGCTCAACGGTTTCACGGGTGAAGTGCAGCTCCATGTTTCTGGGATGCCAACAGGTGTGACCGCTTTTGCAGGCCGAATTCTTGCGGGGGCTACGGATGGATGTATTATTTTCCAAGCGGCGCAGGCTGCTCCGTTGGGGGCGGCCAATGTGCGGATCTATGGTACTGCTGTGGACGCTGACGCTGAAGCAGTGGTTGAAGTGGACGCACTAGCGTATCAAGAAACGTATATGCCCGGCGGTGGCCGCAATCATTTTCCGGTAAAGGTGCATACGGTTTCGGTTCAGCTGCCCAGTGATATCCAATCTTTGAAATTGAGCACGCAAGAAATTACGCTGAGGCCAGGTGAGGCTGTGCGGATTGATGTTGAAATGACTCGCGCAGAAGGATTTGATAAAAACATCTCTTTAGATGTACTCTTCAAACATCTCAGCTCGGTATGGGGAGACACACTGCCAAAAGGGGTCAAGTTGGATGGCAGCAAAAGCAAAATCTTAATTACCGGCAAAGAAACCAAAGGTCATATTACTTTGGTTGCCGATGATAAAATAGAAAAGGTCGAAAGACAACAAGTAAGCGTGATGGCAAATATATCGCTAAATTTTGTTATGAAAGCGACGTATAGTAGTCTGCCATTGTTTATAACAACGGTTCCCAACGAGGAAGAGCCGGAAAAATAGGAATCTAGGGAATCCGACCGTGGCGAGAATCGTACAAATCACCGACACTCACCTTTCGACAGACCCGTCAGAGGAATTGCTCGGATGTCGGACCCACGATTCGCTAAAACGTGTCTTGCGACTAATCCAAGACAGCTATATGGAATGTGACCGCATGATTGTTACAGGTGATTTGGTCCACGAAGAAGGACCAGATGCCTACCACATGGTTCGTGAAATATTGACACCGTGGGAAGACAAACTGCGTGTGATACCAGGTAATCACGACATGCGCGACGGAATGCGGGAGGCATTCGGTGATCGAATTAATGGCTGCCCCGCAGCGGTAACGTTTGTAGATGAATTGGACGCGTGGCAATTGATTGGGCTCGACACGCTTTTAGATGGCGCTGTCGAAGGTGATTTGAGTGGACCACAATGGGAATGGTTAGAGAGTCGTTTAGAATCTTCGAACCAACCGACCGTATTGTTTATGCACCATCCACCCGTGTTTGTAGGCAGTGAATGGGTAGATAAGTTGGGCCTGCTTTCTTTTATTCCATTTGCCAATCTGGTCGAGCGATTTGAGCAGATCAAGCTGGTGGTGTGTGGACATGTGCATCAGGACTATCAAACGGAGCTATTTCAAGCGACGGTTGTTACGACGCCAAGTACATCGGTTCAATTTAAAATGAACTCGGCGGAGTTCGCCACGGAAGACTTGCCACCAGGGTTTCGCATCATTGATCTGCACGATGACGGCACGTTTGATATGAGCGTAATCCGAGTTTCTCATTCACGTTAATCTGCCTCGCCGCACTACTAATATCGGCGCTTAATCCGTTGTAAAATAGACGTGATATAAATAGGTCTATTTAATGTAGAGGATTGTCAAAGATGATCAGACAAACAAGTGTGTTGACGGTGTTGTTGAGTGTGTGTTCTTGGTATTCACTTGGGGCTCAGGAATCGAGCATCGTCGAATCGGAGGTAACTTCGGTAAACGAATTGGTATTTACAGAAGGACCCGCCTATCATCGCGATGGCTCAGTATTCTATACCGACATCCAAAACAATCGCATTTTACGTTTAGCACCAGGGGCCGCCGTGGCGGATACCTTTTTAAACCCCAGTGGTCGGGCAAACGGATTGATGTTTGATGCCCATGGGTTTTTGATTGCCTGCCAAGGGAATGAAAAAGGTGGCCTCGGCGGGCGGCGATTGGTTCGTATTGATCCCATCAGTAAAAAACAGACAGTCATCGTGGATAACTATGAAGGCAATCGCTTCAACAGTCTCAACGACCTTTGTATTGATAAAGCGGGCCGAATCTACTTTACCGATCCATACTATTCTCCCGATCGCAGCATGCTAGAACTGAAGGTGGAAGGTGTTTATCGAGTGAATTCAGATGGTACAGGCTTAGTTCGCATTCTGGATAATAAAACAGTCTCTCGCCCCAATGGCATCTCAATCACTCAAGATGAAAAAACGCTCTATGTCGTCGACAACAACCCAACCGTGCCGCAACGAAAGCTGTGGGCGTTTGCTCTAGATGACGCAGGACTCGCAACCGGTAAACCACGTGAATTGCATGATTTTGGTGCTGGCCGTGGCGGCGATGGTATGTGTATGGATAGTGTAGGCAACTTATATGTGACCGCCGGAGCGAACCGAAAATACCCACTACAAAACCTCGACAATACCGCCGGTGTCTATGTGTTTTCACCAGCAGGTAAGCTGTTGGAAGTAATCAAAGTTCCCGAGGATATGATTACCAATTGTTGTTTTGGGGGCTCGGACATGAAAACTCTATATATCACCGCCGGAAAAACACTGTGGCAAGTGCGTACCAAGGTTGCGGGGTATGCCTTGTGGCCTAAAGCAGAGTAGTAACGGATTGGTCGATAACGTCCACATAGTCCTAATGGGGAATGAATTTGGGAAATACGGGCATGATTAACCTTCGCCCGACATAGAGTTATCCGATATTATAGAGAGATAGATCCAATCGTCCTCACAAGCTATTGGCAAAACAAATCATGACAAAATATTCGAACTGCGCCGGAATCACTCGGCGTCATTCTCTCAAATTAGGTTTGGGCGGTCTGTTTGGTGGTGGCCTAGTAAACGCCTTACGCCATCAAGCTGTTGCGGCACTCGATGGCCCGCGTCGACAATCGGCTAAACGTTGTATTTTGATTTGGATGGATGGCGGCCCCACTCATTTTGAAACGTTTGATCCCAAACCCGATGCTCCGGCTGAAATCCGCGGTGATTTTGGTACCGTCGCAACCTGTAATACGAGCGTCCATTACTCGGAACATATGAAACGCTTGGCGGCGATTAGTGATAAATATGCGATGATTCGTTCCATTCGTCACAACCAAGGCAATCACGGAGCCGGCAATCACTATATGACAACCGGTGCTCCGCCGCGCATCCCAGTGGGATGTGGAGCATTTGTTAGTTTTCACCCGAGTATGGGATCTGTGGTTAGTCACGAATTAGGTGGTCAAAACAACCTGCCCAACTACTTTTCGATGCCCCGCATGTCGCGCAGTGGTGGTCCTAACTTCCTCGGCGCCAATCATGCGCCGTTTGTTGTCGCGGATGATCCACACCAACCGAATTTTCGAGTGCGCGATGTTGCTGTTCCCAAAGGTCTAACGGAAGGTGATTTTCAATCGCGGCGAAATGTTCGAGTGTTGCTTGATAAAATGCAGCGCTTAAATAATACAGCATCCGGCGACCCAGCAGCGGCCTTAGATGATTATTATGAACAAGGGTTCAATTTAGTTACATCGCCGAAGGCGCAGCGTGCTTTTGATATTTCGTTAGAACCGGATGAAATGCGGGATCGATATTATCGCAATTCATTCGGTCAACGATGCTTGCTTGCCCGTCGTTTGGTCGAAGCAGGCGTACCGTTCGTCACCGTTTACGACGGTGGGTGGGATAGCCACTCGAATTTGTTTGGTGCACTCGGTACGCGATTGCCGTCATGGGATCAAACAGTAGCGACACTCATCGAAGATCTAGATGAACGAGGAATGTTGGCAGATACATTAGTGTTAGCCTTGGGCGAATTCGGACGAACTCCAAAATTGTCAACCTTGTCGGGTCAAACGACGGCCGGCCGAGATCACTGGGCTAATGCGATGAGTGTGTTAATGGCAGGTGGTGGCACTCCTGGCGGCGTTGTTGTCGGTGCCACAGACCGTAAGGGCTATTCCGCCTTTGAAAATGTAAAGAGCCCAGAGAATTTTGTATCTACGGTTTATGCTAAACTTGGGATAGATCCTGCCAAACTGCTGTATACTCCACAGGGCAGGCCTACACATATTGTTAGTGACCCGACGCCAATCCGCGAACTGATGGGTTAATGCTACCCATTTAGCGATTGTGTTCCTATAAAAAATATTTTGAGCGATTAACTCGAGGCAAGAAAATGAACAAACCGAATAACACGTCCCCACAAAAAATGCCGCGACGCGATTTTTTAGCAGCGAGTGCTGTGGCTACAACAGCGGTCGCGTCTATCACGGTGAATGCAAAACAAGCAGATGGCAAACTAGTCGTTGGCGTGATGGGGATGCAGCGCGGCCGGAGTTTGGTGGATACGTTTGCTAAACATGCGGATGTTGTTGTGAAGTACGTGTGTGATGTGGATAGTCAGCGAGCTGCCAGTGCAGCGAAACTAGTCCAAGGAGCTGTTGGATATACACCCCAGGCGATTACCAAGTGGGAAGATATTATTGCGGATGACGAAATTGATATTTTGGTGTGTGCCGCACCAAACCATTGGCACGCACCAGCGACTATCGTTGCAGCGGAAGCTGGTAAACATGTGTATGTTGAAAAACCGTGTTGCCAGAATCCTTGGGAAGGCGAACAACAAATTGCCGCGGCTCGCAAAAATAACGTGTGTGTTCAGATTGGCACCCAACGTCGCAGCAGTCCCGCGATTATTGAAGGGATGGAGTTTATCCACAGCGGTGGTATTGGAAAAGTACATGCGGTGAACTGTTATTACTTCAGCCAACGTGGCAGTATTGGCACAGGCAAGCCAGCGGAAGTCCCAGCACATATTGATTATGAACGCTGGCAAGGTCCCGCTCCGCGACAACCCTATGTAGACAATCGTGTGCATTACAATTGGCACTGGTTCTGGCATTATGGCAATGGCGAACTTGGCAATAATGGGATCCACACCTTGGACATGGCACGTTGGGCACTGCAAGCAGAATTCCCAACGCGTGTTACTTCGACTGGTGATCGTTACTACTTCGACGATGATCAACAAACCCCAGACACCAATACTGTTTCCTATGAATTCGGCGACAAAGGGCATGTGACTTGGTTCGGCAACAGCTGCAATCGAAATGGTAGCGGATTTGTTACTGTTTATGGCGATAAAGGCTCTATCGAATTCCACAGCGCCGGTGGATATACGGTTAAGGACGGCAGTAACAAAGAGGTTAAGACTGCCAGTAGCGGCCAAGGTCAGCCAGAACATGTGGATAACCTCATCCAGAGCATCCAAGCTGGAGATTGGTCCAAGCTAAACGCTGAAATCGAGATCGGTCACCGCAGTACCCTACTCTGTCATTTAGGGAACATTGCTCACCGTGTTGGTCGAGTGGTAGATTGTGATACAAAAACGGGACGTGTGCTTGGCGATAAAGAAGCTGCCGCACTCTGGAAGCGGGAATATCACGAAGGCTGGGAAGAACGTCTCACGATTAGCTAACGTCTCAAGCAGCGAATGATCTGTGTGTCTTTGCGGATGATAGAGAACGACTGCACATACGTGTTATAAATTAATTCAAACAGGGGGCTGGCAGTCATTGCCAGTACAAGCGAAATGTCTAGTTTCCATAAGTGGTTGTTGTATACGTTGTGCGCTTTTGGGTTTGTCACCAGCAGCGGCAATTCACTGCTAGCTGCGAAAAAGCCCAACATTGTATTCTTCTTAGCGGACGATCAGCGCAATGACCAACTTGGTTGCTATGGACACCCGATAACAAAAACACCCAATATCGACAAACTCGCTGCCGCCGGCACTCGATTTACAAATGCATTTGTCACGACTTCTATTTGTGCGGCGAGCCGAGCGTCCATTTTTACGGGACTTGTCGAACGCACCCATCATTATACCTTCGGTACTCCTCCGATCGCTCAAGACCTAGTCAAGAATAGTTACCCGGCGGTGCTGAAAGCAAATGGTTATCGCACAGGTTTTGTGGGCAAGTTTGGAGTTGGATTCCAGGGTGGAACCGACCAGGCTTTTGACTTCTTCCGGCCAATAAACCGCGGGCCTTATTTTAAACCCCAGCCCGACGGTACGCTGCGCCATACGACTCAGCTAGCAGGTGATGCGGCCATTGAGTTTATTCAGAGCAGCGGTGATGCGCCGTTCATGTTGTCAATCAGCTTCAATGCAACTCATGCCGAAGATGGAGATAAAGTGGACCATTTTCCTTGGCCCAAAGTTGTTGATGGAATGTACCGTGATGGTGAGATCCCTCCGCCACGCCTTTCGGACCCAGCCATATTTGCCAGCCAACCGGAATTTCTTCGCACGAGCCTAAATCGCGAACGGTATTTCTGGCGTTGGGATACAGCCGAAAAATACGATAAAAACATACGTTCGTATTATCGCATGCTCAGTGGAATCGACCATGTGGTGGGCCGAGTGGCGGCAGCGCTTGAAAAGGAAGGCTTGGCTGAAAATACGATTGTTATATACACCGGCGATAATGGTTATTACATGGGTCAGCGAGGCTTTGCTGGAAAATGGTCTCATTACGAAGAGTCGCTGCGAGTCCCCCTGATTATTCATGATCCCCGTGGTGATCTCAAACCGCAGGTTCGCGACGAAGTCGTGTTAAATATAGATCTGGCGAGTACCTTTGTGGCGGCTGCCGGGATCGATTTGCCGGAACAATACCAAGGCCGCGAGTTGAATACACTAGTTGCTGGGCGACAATTGAATTCCTGGCGTCAGGATTTCTTTTGTGAACATCTGTTTCACGTGCCTGGTCGTATTCCAAAATGGGAAGGTGTTCGAGGCCAGCGTTGGGTCTACGCGAGTTATTTTGAAAATGACTTTGAGTTCTTACATGACTTGCAAACAGATCCAGATCAGCTACGGAATCTAGCTAAGGACCCAGAGCATCAAGATCGTTTGCAGCAAATGCGGACGCGAAACGCGGTTTTGAGAGAATCCTATGGTGGTGAATACAGCCATGAGCTAATTCCAACGCGGGCTGATTTACGGGCGGCCAAAAAACCACCCGCCAAGAAGCCGCCGGTTGTACCGCTGCGAAAACCGAGTCCACCCAAAGAGTCCACTCAGCCAAATGTGATATTGCTGATTTCAGACGATCAGTCTTTTACAGATTACGGTTTCATGGCGCATCCAGTAATTCAAACGCCGCACCTCGATCAACTCGCTCGAGAAAGCGCCACATTCAAACGCGGCTACGTTCCGCAGGCATTATGTCGCAGTTCCTTGGCAACGTTGATTACTGGCTTGTACCCGCATCAACACCACATCGTCGGCAATGATCCAGCTCCGTTGGGACCTAGTGCAAAGCCTGGTGAATATCAGGCACTACGAAATAAGCTGATCGCAAATATTGATAAACATGCAACGGTCCCACAATTGTTGAGCGAGCAAGGCTATTTGAGTCATCAGAGTGGCAAGTGGTGGGAAGGTCACTACAGTCGCGGTGGCTTTACACATGGAATGACCCATGGCGATCCAACGCGGGGCGGTCGGCACGGTGACTTGGGACTCAAGATTGGCCGCGAAGGTTTGGCACCAGTTAAAGAATTTATTAAAGAAGCTCAGGCAAAAGAGAAGCCGTTTTTTGTGTGGTACGCGCCGTTCCTGCCACACACGCCACATAATCCCCCAAAACGAATCTTAGATAAGTACACCGATGGACAACGGTCGGTGCAACTAGCAAAGTACTACGCCATGTGTGATTGGTTCGATGAAACCTGTGGTGAGCTCCTCGGTTTTGTTGATCAACAGGGATTGCGTAAGGACACGGTGATTATTTATGTGACCGACAATGGCTGGATTCAACGGACGCCGGGTATGAAACTGCCAGCAGGCTGGAGGACTCAATATGCCCCCCGCTCGAAACAGACCGCCAACGAAGGTGGTACGCGTACGCCGATAATGGTTCGCTGGCCAGGCCACGTGAGGCCAGGAATACGACCACAACTTGTGAGTAGCATTGATATTGTGCCAACTATTTTAGAAATTTGTGGCTCGCAGCGAACTTCGGCAATGGCTGGAAAGAATCTCGTCGCTGTCGCCCAAAACACTATTGCTGGCCATCAAGCGCTGTTCGGTGAATCCTATGCGCATGACATCATCGATTTGGATGATATCAACAAGACGTTGTTATATCGCTGGGTGATCCAAGGTGACTACAAGTTGTTATTGAGTTATGACGGCATCGTGAATCGATATAAAGCAACCCACGTCGACAAAGGCGCTGGTCCACAATTATATAATTTGACGATAGACCCACACGAGCTCGATAATTTAGCGGCAACAAACCCGGAGACGGTGAAACGCTTGACGGACGTTTTGTATAGCCATTGGGATCACCGTTAGGGGTGATGGGGAAACAATTTGTAGCAGCCCACCCCGCTACCCTTAGTTTTCCAGTCCGGCCGCTGCGATCATAGCTGCACCGATGCAAGCTTCTTCCCGGGCGGCTGCTACCTGTAGTGGCAACTGGAGCTCTAGTTCAATGCATTCACGGAGCAAAGCGTTTTCACGCAAACCGTTTCCAGCACAGACAATGTTAGTCATTTCGCATCCTGTAACCTCTTTCATCATTGCATAGCCGTCGCCAAACACTCGAGCCATACCTTCCAGCAATGCTCGAATAAGATGTCCGGCGGTAAAATTATCCAGTCCAACGTGTTCCCAAGAAGCTCGTAGTTCCGGGCGGCTACGTGTGCCGGTGAACAACGGCGAGCAGTGCAAACCGTCGGATCCGGCGGGAACCTCGCTAGCTAGTTCACACATTTGATTAAACAAATCGTCACTAGGGGCACTGCCGCTGAAGTCACATAGGGTTGTAGCGAAAAATCGTTCGAGTTCCGCAAAACTACGGCCCCCACACAACCCCGCATTTACTAGTAAATAACCACCCAATGGAAATGGCCGTACTTCCAAATCCGGATGGTCCGCGGCGGTCTCGCTGTACATCGCAACCTGTCCGCCCGTTCCGACGTTGATAAATAATTGTGTTTTGGGATCCGTTACGGCGCCTATAAAACTCGCTTGATTATCTCCGCTGGCCACGAAGACGGGAATACCCGCTGGTAAGTGCATGGTTGTTGCCCATTCTTCGCTGAGGTTACCAAGCACCTCGGTAGCTTTACCGATTGCGGGAAAAATATCCGCAGTGAGGCCCAAGGCGTTGATGGCGTTTAGGTTCCAAGCCTGTTGATGAATGTCAAAAATGCCACTGCTGGCCGCACTGCTTGGACTGCTGACTATCTTACTTGTAGCAAATGTTGCTGCGACGTAGTCCATAATAAATGCGGCCGTGTGATCGCCACTAGGTAAATAACCATAGTGATGTAACCAAGCGAGCGTGCATCCCATATATCCGGTTGCTAGTTTGCAGCCGTGCCGCTGCTGTGTATCGGTACCGATAAGGCCGAGGGCAAAATCGATAAACGTATCATGGTTGCCATCAAGGTCGCGCGCAGACAATTCCCCTCGGCGGTCCTGCCAGTTGATATAGGGTGTGACACATTGCAGGTCTTGATCGACTAATACGACGCCATGTTGCTGTCCAGTGATTCCTAGGCCAGAGACTTCAGAGACACGGGTTCCAAGTCCTTGAGCGACTTCGCGGAGACAGTCGGCAGCACGCTGCAAGATCAATGGTGCCTCCCATTCACTACGACCTTGGGGGTCAACCGATGGCTTAATGGTTTGTGTTTTGTTGGCAACGCTGTGACAAGCGATGGTTTGCCCGCTATTCTCAGCGAGCGCTAAGGCGGTAATTGTGGTTGTTCCAATGTCTAAACCGAGTACTACAGACATGATTGAATTGCTGGCACTACAAAAGAGCTATTTGTTATGGGCGTGGTTGTTCGCTATTATAGAGGATAGTGGTAAGCGAGACGCGTAGCCTAATGTCGATTTGCCACTCTTCCCAAGACCCCCACCAAAGCATGCCGCGATGCGTATATTACAAAAACTCGTTCTGACCGCCGCAGCTGCCGCAGTTGTTTGTATTAGTGTTAATTGTGCAGCTGATGAAAAGAACCTCACCTTTGAAGGTGATATTCGGCCGCTGTTTCGCACATACTGTTTTGATTGTCATGGGGCGACGGAGAAACGCTCCGGCAAGCTTGATTTACGGCTCGTGCATTTCATGGAGAAGGGCGGCGATTCAGGTCCAGCGATTGTTAAGGGGGATGCTGCTGGGAGTTATTTGCTGGAGCGAGTTAAAAATGGTGAGATGCCGCCCGGCGATCATCGCGTGCCAGAAGATAAGATTGCTATTTTGCAGCAGTGGATACAAGAGGGTGCAAAAACAGTACGCCCTGAACCCGCATCCATTGGCCTAGGCTTAGGTGTCAGTGCTGAAGAACGAATGTATTGGGCCTATCAAACAATTGTCCGCCCTGCTGTGCCAACGGTAACTAAAGCGGATCGCGTCCGCACTCCAATTGATGCACTGTTGCTAGCAGCGATGCAACAACATGATTTGCGTTTTGCAGCGGACGCTGATCGTCAAACACTAATGAGGCGGGCAGCGTTGGATTTGACAGGTTTGCCTCCTACGCCCAAACAGATTCAACAGTTCCTAGACGACAAAGATAGTGATGCCTGGGAAAAAGCAATCGATCGTCTGCTGGCGTCAGAGCATTATGGTGAACGGTGGGGACGACATTGGCTGGATATCGCGGGCTATGCTGATTCGGAGGGATATTCAAACAGTGACCAACCACGAACATGGGCATTCCAGTATCGGGATTGGGTAATTAACGCTTTTAACAGTGACATGGCGATTGACCAATTTATTGTTTGGCAGTTGGCCGGCGATGAATTGGTTACTCCGCCCTATGCAAATATGACGGATAACGAAATCGCACGCCTAACAGCAACCGGTTTTTTGCGAATGGTCGCTGATGGTACAGGGCAAGAGAACAATGACGTTGTTCGCAATCAAGTTGTTACCGACACGATCAAAATGGTGACGACTTCGCTTTTGGGATTGTCGGTAGGTTGTGCCCAGTGTCATGACCATCGTTATGATCCAATTTCCCAAGAGGATTACTATCGCATCCGCGCGGTGTTTGAACCAGCCTTGGATCCTAAGCAGTGGCAAGTGCCCAGTGGTCGCGCTATATCGCTGTATACCGATGAAGACCATGCTCAAGCCGCGGAAGTTGAAAAGCAGGCGGCCGTGAAGGTGAAAGAACGCAGTGAAAAGGAAAGCGAGTTTATGGCGGAAGTATTAAAGCTGGAACTGGACAAAGTTGAAGAGTCAAAGCGGGCCCTGTTAAAGGAAGCCCATGGTACAGCAGCTGATAAACGCACAGCAGAACATAAGAAGGCGTTAGCCGATAACCCAAATATTGCTAAGTTAAGTCCGGGGGTATTGTACCAATACAACCAAGCCCACGCAGATAAACTCAAAGCGCTAGCTGCCGACATCGCGAAGATTCGAGCGGAGAAGCCGGAGCACAAATATGTGCGAGCCATTACGGAAAAGCAACAATCAATAAATCCGACGTTGTTGTTTTATCGCGGCGATTATCGCCAGCCGCAACATGAGGTTAAGCCGGGCGGATTGACGGTAGCGACCGCGGCAGACAGTCCGTTGGAGATTATCGATAACGACCCGAGCTTGCCCTCGTCGGGACGTCGGTTAGCCTATGCACGGTACTTAACGAGTGGCCGCCATCCCTTGGTTGCTCGAGTACTTGTCAATCGATTTTGGATGTTACATTTTGGTAAAGGCTTGGTTTCGACGACAGGCGAATTTGGGAAACTAGGTACGAAACCAAGTAATCCCGAGCTGTTAGATTGGTTGGCGGATGAATTTATGTCCCAGGGCTGGAGCCTCAAACATCTGCATCGCAAGATCATGACGTCGACCGTCTATCGGCAACAAGCTCGTCGTACGCCTCAGGCCGATGGTATTGATAGCGCCAACCAATTGTATTCCCATTTTCCCGTTCATCGCTTGGAAGCCGAGACGATTCGCGATTCAATTCTTGCCGTTAGTGGCCGACTGGATTACACACAATTTGGCCGCGCGGTGGAAGTTAGCGCGGACGCCACGGGTCAGATCGTGATTACCGGAGAGTCGCAGCGCCGTAGTATCTACCTGCAGGTACGACGAACTCAACCCGTTGCTATTCTTAAATCCTTTGATGCACCGGTTATGGAAGTAAACTGCACCGATCGTACCCACTCGACAGACGCGACCCAATCTTTGATGCTGATGAATAGTGAATTCATCCTCGGATTTTCCAAAGCGTTTGCTGAACGATTGAACGAGGAAGCCGCTCAGCAAATACCGTTGGCAGAGGTGGCGGCCGTCGCCTATCGCGCGGCGGATAGCGATATTGTGAATTTGAATCCTTGGCGGTACGGGTATGGAGCGATTGATGAAGCGGAGGGAGATCAAATCCCAACGGTTGAATTTACGGACTTCCCCTATTTTGGAAAAGGACGGTGGAGTGGTAGTGAAATGTTGCCGGATGAAGTCACGTCCTTTTCATTTCTATCCGCGACCGGGGGTCATGCAGCTTTGCCCCAACTCCATCCGATCCGTCGCTGGACGTCGCCTGTTCAGGGAAAACTACAAATCAAAGGGACGTTGAGCCATGCAACCGATAATGGAAATGGAATCCGCTTAACCATGATCAGCAGTCGCCGCGGACTACTGGGTAGGTGGAGCGCTCATAATTCAACTCAGGCGTACGAACTGACAGTGGATGTGGAAGTGGGGGATATTATTGACGCAGTCGTTGATGCACAAGGATCACATACGTCCGATAGCTATGCCAATCGATATGAGATTTCGCTTGTAGGTCGGGAGCACGCAGACAATCGTTCATGGGAATCGACAACGGATTTTCAAGGACCCATGGAGCCGAATGCATATGAACAAAAGGCCACGGTTGGTCAGCAGCTGGCTTATGGATGGCTGTTAGCCTATGGACGGCGGGCGACTGAGGAGGAGTTACAGGTGTCGATCGAATTCATTCGCGAGCAGTTAATTTTATTACGCAGGCAAGACCATAAGACTCCTCTGGCCCAGGCGATGACAAATTATTGCCAGGCCTTATTGGGATCTAATCAGTTTTTATATATCGAGTAAAAGATGTTGCCCTCCAAAACAAACGTGGAATTAAATCGTCGCCATTTTCTGTCGGAAAATGCGATGGGCGTGGGCATGGTCGCGCTGGCCACGTTGCTGGGCGAAGAAAATTTACTGGGCGTACCCAAGAATGTACAGCAGGCGCCCGTCACTTTTGATATGCGGCCGCGCAAGCCGCAAGGTCTGCCAACAGCCAAAGCGATGATTTCATTGTTTCAACATGGCGGTCCTGCCCACATGGACCTCATGGATCCCAAAACGGAATTGACGCGGCTGGATGGGAAAACTTATGACGGCGATGTTGGCTTTAGCTTTATTAAACGCGCGACAAAGACGCTGAAGGGTTCCAGTTTCAAATTCAGTAAACGAGGTGAATGTGGCACAGAGATTTCGGAGCTGTTGCCCGGTCTGAGCTCCATCGTGGACGATGTTTGTGTGATTCGTTCGATGCATACGGGCCATAATGGCCATGAGGTTTCGATCCGCTATATGAATTCTGGGATTGCTGGGGTTACTGGCCGACCATCACTGGGCAGTTGGATCACCTATGGACTGGGCTCGGTCTCTCAGAACTTACCCGCTTATATGGTGCTTACCGATCCGGCTGGAACGCCGGTGGACGGCACACATAACTGGTCCAATGGTTGGATGCCATCTTTATTTCAGGGAACGGTGTTGCGACCGAAAGAACCGCGAATTCTGAACCTGGCGGCGCCGGCACATTTGCAAGGGAGCGTCCAAGCTTCCAATCTCTCGTTCCTCAATCGAATCAATCGGCGACATTTGGATAAACACCCAGGTGAACATGATTTGGAGGCGAGGATTGCCAGTTATGAACTGGCGGCTCGGATGCAGGATTCGGCCCGCGAAGCCCTCGACATTGCTCAGGAAACCAAAGCGACACAACAATTGTATGGAATTGATCAAGAGGTCACGCGGGATTATGGTACGCGCTGTCTGATCGCTAGACGGATGGTGGAACGTGGCGTGCGGTTTGTGCAACTGTTTCATTCAGGTCAGCCATGGGATAACCATACCAACCTGATTAGTACACTCCCCAGCGCTTGCCGTAAGACGGATGTTCCCTCGTCAGGATTAGTAAAAGACCTTAAACAGCGGGGGATGTTGGATGAGGTGCTTGTGCATTGGGGGGGCGAAATCGGAAGACTACCCGTCGTCGAAGGGGATCCGAAGACGGGCGGCCGCGATCATAATGGTCAGGGCTTTAGCACGTGGCTTGCCGGAGGTGGGATTCAAGGTGGTATGACCTATGGAAACACTGATGATGTTGGACATCGGGCTGTGGAAAATATAGTAACCCCCAATGACTACCAAGCCACCCTGTTGCATCTCTTTGGACTCAATCATAACGACCTCTATTATTTACATAACGGCCAGGAACAAAAACTGGTCGTGTCCGCTGCCCGAATTGTTAATGAAATAATTGCTTGATGACCTATCTTCAAATTATGAGCGTTGCTCTGATGATGCTCTCGACCAGCGTTGTCGCTGACGAACTGCCGGATGTTTCCGATGATCATTATCACCTGCGGGGATCGTTGACCAATAGCAAGTTTGTGTTTGAGTCTACCAAGCGGGGACATGTCGCCTTCATCGGCGGGAGCATTACCGAAATGAACGGCTATCGGCCGTTAATGAGTGCTTATTTACAGCAACAATTTCCCGCAACCCAATTCACTTTTACCAATGCCGGCATTGCCTCAACATGTTCGATGACCGGTGCGTACCGAATACAGCGGGACGTCTTATCGAAAGGTCCGGTGGATTTGTTGTTTATCGAGTTTGCTGTAAATGATGATCAGGATGCGGGATTTGATTTTGCACATGCCGTACGTGGCATGGAAGGGATGATTGCTCATGTACGTCGACATAATCCGCAGGCGGATATCATTGTGACGCATTTTGCCAATCCAGGGATGATGGACCGACTTCGTCAAGCTGAGATGCCAGTATCCATGGCAGCACATAATGCGGTTTGCAAACATCATCGCATTTCTACGAATGATCTATGCAGTGAAATTACCCAGTTAATTGATGCAAAAAAAACGACTTGGGCGATGTATGGCGGAGTGCATCCGAAACCTTACGGGAATGCGATTTGTCAATCGATGCTGGTCAAACTACTGCAGCAGGGGTGGGAAAAGCCAGTGACTAGGGTCACGTCTCATTTTCAGGCGGCGTCTCTGTTTGACGCCAAAAGCTATGTGGACGGACATTTTGTCAGTCCTCAAAAAGCTCAGCGGGGAACGGGTTGGCGGTTTTCGGAGCCAGCCTGGAAAGAGATCAAAGGAAGTTTTCGAAATCGATTTGGCGGCGCACCGCTGCTCCACGGTCAAAAACCAGAGAGCGAATTTCGTTTTGCATTTGAGGGTACGTTTATGGGAGCTTTTGTTCTAGCAGGCCCCGATGCTGGAGTGGTTGAAGTACAAGTGGATGGCGGTTCATGGCGCAGCGTTAATTTTTACCACCGCCATAGCCGAGGCCTCCATTACCCACGAACCGTTGTTTTTGCCGAAGATCTGAAGGCGGGTTCCCATGTTTTGACGGTACGGATTAGCAAGGCCACCGACGCGCGAAGTCGGGGATGGGCAATACGGATCATGGAATTTGCTGTAAATGGTCCACAGATAAAGGACTAAGGGGTGAGAGTCACCGCAATTTTCCCATTGGCACCTGGCATCGCTTTGATATTTTTGAACGATTGAGCCCAGCCTTTGTCCGGCTCACTAACAACGATGGTATATATTCCAGCGGCAAAGACTTTGGGACTGAATTGCCGACCGTTGATGCGAATTGTGTAAATGACTTCTGCTGTTTTGTCATTAACGACTTGGATGACCGGGTTATCGATATCCGTTTCAATCGTCGGTAAGAACGCGACAGCTTTACGTAGATAATTATCGGTTTGGTTAATGGTCTTAGGCCATCCAGGATAGGGCCGCGCTGTGGGGTCAGTTGGATCAGCAAATCTGGGCCAACATTCCATTTTTATTGTTCGTTTACCTTTATCCATGATGACGATTCCATATCCAGGCATACCGTTGTGCAACGCCTTAGGTTCTCGGCCCATGTCCGGTCCAGGGTTGGTTGCCGCATAAACAGTTACTCGATTACCAAATCCGTCAAAATGCTCGCCTTGCCACGTCGGTGCTCCCGGGGGACGATTTACTCCAGCAATTTTAGGTTGCCACATCCGCGGGTAAAAATTCGCAATAGAGGGCACGCAAAAGGACCAAATGGAATTATTATGTTCTTCCACTCCATGGTGTACGATGGTTGCCAAATGTTGGTCTCCCGCTAGGTGGAATGCGAATCCTTTACGCAGAGCACTAATCGCTTTATTGCGGCCCGTTTGTGGCCAACCGTTGGAATCTAGGTCGGCGATCAAGTACTGCAAACCCCCGCCATGATGTGTAGCCATGTTAGCGAAGATGGTCTGAGACAGCGCCATTTTCATGTCGGCTCCCTTCCAGTCGCCGCTCCAGTCCTCCAGAAATGTCAGCTGTCGATCGCCCAATAGCTTTAATCCAGGGACGTCCGCTTTCAAGACATCAAACTCGGGATTGTTAATATGGTCTGGTCGAGCCGTTCCGGTTGGAGGTAGGCGACCGGCACAGCCAGACTTGAACTTGCGGTCTTCAAGGATAGCGAAGCTAATGCGGCCATAAGTCATACTGGTGTAGTACACGCCGATGCCTTGATCGATTTTGGTGGGGTCGTAAGCATCAGGTAAATGACTAGTTTGAGTGCGGTCGACCATCTTGACGAACTCGGCTGGGTGTACATATCCACCAAAATGATCTCGGACTGCCTTGCGACCACCTTCGCCCCACACATTTCCCTGAAAGACATCGTGGTCGTCAGGGATCGTCACGGTGGGAATGTCGCGCGTGAGGTCTCGGTATGCCCACGACCAGAGATACCATTTGTAGAGATAATCTAAGAGGATGTTTTGAGTATCCGGGAACGTTGGGCTGCGACCTTCGTAAAGTTGATCGCCAGAGAAAAACAACACATCGGGCTTGTGCGCTGTGACGTGGTCGGAGATCTCTTGATGAGGGAACCACATGCCGTTTCGCCAATCGAACGGTTGGCGTCCGATGTCGTGCGAGACATTATGGTTACCCGTAAAGCCAGCGACGACGATTTGTTGTTTGTCGACCGGATCTCGACGGATCGTGCCCGCGAACACCGAGGTTTGTAACTGACCGCTGCGATCGCGGGTTTCATAGACCACTCGATAGGGTGTCGTTTTATTCGATTCCCAATTATCAATCGCAAACGGTGCGGTATACCCAGGAACAATGATCGTAGTTGTCGCAACACGAACCCATTGGTCATCTCGTTGGATCTCTAAATGCGCTTCTTGAACGTCGTCGGCACCGATTGGCGCCAATTGCGCTGTTAATTTCAATCGCTGGCGACTTATTGTATGTTGGGCTCCGATTACGGGACCTAAGCGGCGTTGCGAAAATGCAGATATTTTATTTCCGCGCAATTGCCAATCTTGAAACCAAAATCGACATCCAGGATGTGTATCGGATGCCTGACCAGGGTGTGATACAAGTGCGACGTTTCCAATAAGACGAGTGGGCGCCGTTTTGTAAGAGAGGCTCTGGACGACGTCGCCACTGGCAATATTGATCAAGTCGAGTGTGAGTGTTGCCTGATCTTCCTCTGGACGTACGAAACCGTATAATCGTAAACGGTGTCCGGCCAGTGTATCTACGACAGGGGGAGCGGGTTCGACAACAGTGCCCTGTTGTCCCAAAGCATAGAATTCGGCCATCACGGTACTGGGTCGATCTAAATGCGATGATAGCGCGACGAGTTTCAGAAATCGACCCTTAGCGGTTTCGCAGGATACTTGCTGGAGTTCTCCGCCTTCAGGCAGCGAACCAGCGGCAACGGGGTCGCCCCAAGTTTCGCCATCAGCACTTATATAAAATGCGTATTTTAGGATACGTCCGCTAACGTTGCTCTTCCGCGGCTGGTAGGCAAAGCCATTAATCACATTTGTTTGACCCATATCGATCGTAACGTGATGCGGGTGTTTAGGCTTGGCTGTTTTCCATTGCGTGTGCCAGATTGTATTGTCATTGCCGTCGAGGATATTCGCGGCTGGTGATCCGGTTTCAATACTATCAACATCGACGATCTTCCATTTCTCGCGGTTTAACGAGCCGCTGGGAACGTCGGCGACATACTGTAGAGTCCCGAGCTGTTCAAAATCTTGGATAATTAGGGAGCCGTTGGGGCGTACACCCGCGAGTATCCCCGCTCCAGGACCACGGTACTGGTGGACGATTGCTGCCGCCCGGTAGTCCATGGAATCGCCGCCGACACCGATTAAAAATCCAGCCAATCCATGTGGGTTTACGGTCGCTGGATTTTCATTCGCTAGGCCCAGAGTGATATCTAGTTGAAATCGTCCCGCTTGGTCGTTTAATCGATGTGTCAGTGTATGCAAGGTGCGAACGCCGAGTCGAGATTGGCCGGCGATACATTCCAAGCGGCCATCACGCACGGCCCAATCTTGTAAACGGTTCGCCCAAAAGTCGGTGCCAGCCCAAGTTCGTGAGTGCGTGGAGGACCAGTTAAATGTATGGTCTTCAGCGGAGACGGATAAACATAATACAGCCGCAAAAAAAGCGACGATGGGAGATAGTTTCATGTTGGACGTTTGTTCCAGCTAAATGCGAAAAATAGAATGAGCAGCGATTGTTTCAATGGCATTCAAGAATGAAGGCTAGGGCAGTTCCAAGGCATTGCCATCATTGGCATTAAACAGATTGAGCCAAGTGTCAGTTGGTAGATCTAGGTCCAATCTTTTGACCGCACCGTCCGCTAACAGTACGCTGGTTTTGTCATGACCTCTTAACCCAAGGCTGTCGAGCTCGTTTTCCCCAGTAAATAGAATGGGATCAGGTTTGGTCCACGGTGTTGCGTGGTCAGGGCCAACTGCGATAACGAGGCCAGTATTTGACGTCCCGTCCTTAATAGAACTAAACGTTTGCTTCGTTACTTGAGTCAACACTGAGCCTTTACAAACGGGCGCTCGATATACGGTTTTTGTTGTTAGTTCGGGATAACTAGGATGAAGATATACGTGGGGCATGCGGTCTTGGAGTTTGATATTGTGATCACTGTCCCATGGCTCATTCAAATGAAAGGCAGCGTACAACTCCTGTTCTCCCACATAGGGCAAAATATGTACCCGCCAGCTTAAAAGCGGTTTGCCGTCGGCAAAATGTACCGTGTTTGTTTCACCCGTTGGTAGCTGGTCATGACGATTGTGATAGTTGTGTAATCCGAGTCCGATTTCTTTGAGGTCATTACTTTCGTGCATCTGATTCGTCGCTTCCTTCGCATTTGCAATCCCCATTTTAATGAACTTAATAATCTGTGCACGTAACGCGTCATTGGTTTCTAAGGATACCGTAATGGTGTTGTCCGTTTTCGTCACACTAAGGTTTTGCACAAGTGTGTTGGCCATCTTTAGTGCCTCAATCATTTCTGGTTCGGCATTGGGGTTGGCTTCAAATTGCAGAACTTGATTTGGCAAAAGGCTCTTTCCAAGCGAAGCAAAGAAATTAACCTGTGTAAATACGTCAATCGTCGTTTCCTCATCGGGTGTCATGAGCTCGATGAAGATGGGAGTGTCAGAATCAGGGTTGATGGCAATCGCCGATGAACTAACATTTTTCATGAAAGCGACTACGGGTGCAATCTGAGGTGTCTCGGCGAAAAGTTCGTCGAATGCCCAGTCTGGGACGGAGTCAAAAACCGACTTTGTTTCAGTCGCGACAACAAGCAGATTATCTCCGCTCAGAGAGGAGACGAGCTCAGCTAGTGCGTTATCACCGCCTTTGCCAGCGACCATTTGCAATAGCTCAGGTTTCGACCCCAACATGATCGTGGAATTATCTTTGATGTGAACGGCAAACTCTTCGATAAAACTGTTTTGCCAGATGTCCCTGCCGTCTACCGTTGTCACTTCAAACCCACCTTCTTTTAACCTGGCGATGAGTGATTCCGTATTCGCGTCGTCGAGTAACGTAATAACAGCTCCATACTTCATGGTGGGCGGTTTCTTATCATCGGCTTCAACGGTGGTTTCAGGAGCAGGTTGATTTTCATCTGCCGGTGCTGCTTCGATGGGTTCAAATGCGTTCCCTTGCCGCTCATATATAGTAGGTTCGTCAATTTGTTCCGGAATGGGAATGCTACCGAGCACCAACACTCGATCGATTTGAGTAACAGCAATTCCCGTTTGGGTTTGTAATTGGCTTAGTGGATTTTGATTGCCTGGGGCGGTGGACAACATTGCTTCCATGATTGGAGCGACGAGTTTGGACGTCATGATTTTCGAGGGCCGGGCCAGAACAGCGACCTGGAAGTCATCTAGGATAACCGAAGTATCTGCTGAGTTACTACCATGGATGTTCGTTACTGGTGTTGTGCTCGGAGTATCTGTTGCACCTTCTGCATTTCCCGCCGTAGGGGCATCTATAACAATTGGCGGTAGCGGTGTATCTTCGTCGGAATCACAACCGGCGATGAAGAGTGCCGACACAAGCAGTGGTAGAACAAGGAGATTGCGGTAGATGTTGCGCATAGTAATAGCTTTTTGGTGAGCAGAGAGAAGTAAGCACCGCGAGTCGTAGCGAGTACGCCCAGCGGAAATTATTATGGATTGAAATGGTTTAGATTTCAAATCCCCGATGTTTCCTATTACAAGAGCTATTTTTCAGCAGTCAATACGCAGCGTAGACCCAGTGCGTCGTCTTTATGGTCAGCGGGAACGATAAAACGAAAGCTGCTAGTCAGCTTCAGCGGCTTATCTTTCCAGCTCCCGCCGCGCGCGATGCGAGTTTTACTCTTAGCGGTAATCCATGCGGAGCCGTCGGAGGGCGCTTGATCGTAGTCATTGTGACCAGTATCCAAACACCATTCCCATAAATACCCGTGGATGTCATAGAGCCCCCAGGGGTTTGGCTTTTTTGCACCGACTGGGGGATCGTTCCCCGCGGCATTTCCTGTATGCCATCCGTAGTCATTTAGTTTTTCCACGGAATTACCGAAGCTGTAGATTGTTTCCGTTCCCGCTCGGGCGAAATATTCCCATTCGGCTTCTGACGGCAAACGAACGACTTGGTTTCCCTTGATCAACTTTGCCTGTCTCATCAAGAGAGTTGTTTTTTGACAAAAATCTTGTGCCTCGGCAAAGGAGAGCATTTCAACGGAGTTTCGGGGTCCCTTCCATTTAGAAGGGTTACTGCCCATAACCGCTTCCCATAGGTTTTGCGGAATTTCGTAGCGAGCTACGGAAAAGCTATATGCGATGGCTACGCTGTGTTGGGGTTGTTCAAGCGACGCTGCAGTTTTGCCGCCACCCATTTGGAATGTCTTGCTAAAGTGTTTGGTGTCGGGCCCAATCGCAACAAATTCGCTGTGAAAAACCTTCAACAAAGCCAATTGGCTTTCGGTCGGTTGTTGTGCCTGAATGGTTGCCGATGACAGCGCGCTGATCACAGTTGCAATCGTCAGAACGAGGCTTCTAGTCACAATGGAGATCCTTCAGCGAACCCAATTTTTCCGGTTTGGAACGCGGTGGCCATTGCCAGCGGCACTTGGGCTTCCGCGAGTACTAGCTTGGCCCGATTGGCGACGACAGCTGCTTTCATTTCTTGTTCAACGGCGATAGCCTCTGCTCGACGTTGTTCAGCTTGAGCCCGCGCGACCCGTGTGTCAGCCTCCGCCTGATCCGCTTGTAATCGCGAGCCGATATTTTCGCCGACATCGACATCGGCAATATCAATCGAGACAATCTCAAAAGCGGTTTGTGAATCTAACCCTCGTTCTAGTACTGCCTTGGTGATCCTGTCTGGATTTTCAAGTATAGCGGCATGTCCAGTGGCGGATCCGATTGAGGAGATGATACTTTCACCGACTCGAGCAATAATTGTTTCTTCTGTTGCGCCCCCAATCAATTGTGTAAGATTGGTTCGCACGGTAACTTGAGCTCGTACTTTCAGCTCGACGCCATTACGAGCGACAGCACTTAAAAATGTTTTTCCGCTACGTTCTGGGTCGGGGCAATGAATGACTTTAGGTTCAACGCTGGTACGAACGGCGTCCACGACATCGCGTCCGGCAAGGTCGATAGCCGCGGCTTGATCAAATTCGAGATCGATGCCAGCACTATTGGCAGCAACTAGTGCGTCCACGACACGTAATATATTGCCACCGGCTAAGTAATGTGCTTCAAGTCGTTTAGTGGTGACAATTCCGCCGTCGAGGACAGTATCGCCGATAGCGTTCGCTTCGGTCGGCAGATTAGCCTGGACCGCTTGGATTTTAGCCCGCATCATGGCTTTTTGATTTACTTGTCGGAACCCCATGGTTACTAGTTCAAGTAATCCAATTTGCGCCCCACAATTAAAGCCCTCGAACCACAGCGCGCCATATTTCAATGCGATGATAAATAAGGATAATCCAAGGATGCCCAAAAACCCAAAGACAACGGTCCAAAGGACTCCCGTAGCATCCGCTAAAACAATAATATGTTCCATGGTCAAACCTCCGAAAAAATGTCTACTCCTAGATGATACCCTATAATGAATATCGATGTGTACGGTTTAATTGTCAAATGAGCGTAGCTTTTTCAGTTTTGAGGTTATAGATGCCAAAGGTGTCCAATGCGATTTGCCGCTGGAGTTCGTTAATTACAGCGAGTCTAGTATTTATTGTTGGTTGTAGTGAGGTTCGTGATTCCAATGAGGCAGTGCAGGCAAATACGGACCAGATGCTCGCCAACGATGGTAAGTCCCTTACGAAGGTGACATTGCAGTTAAATTGGTTTCCGGAAGCGGAGCATGGCGGTTATTATGCCGCGTTGGTACACGGATTTTTCGCTGCCGAAGGATTGGATGTAGAAATCATCCCCGGTGGGCCAGGAAGTCCCGTGATTCAAAAATTGGTTGCAAATCAAACAACGTTTGTGGTTGGTAACGCAGACCAAGTCCTGACTGGAAGAAACCAAGAAGCTGAAGTCACCGCACTGTTTGCCCCAATCCAGATGAGTCCGCGGTGTATCATGGTACATGCGTCTTCGGGTATCGAGCGGTTGGATGAACTGCAAAATATGACGGTGGCCTTGAGTGCGGGTCGAGCGTTTGCATTGTATATGCAGAAAAAATTATCGCTGAAGGGTGTCCGAGTGGTCGGTTATCCAGGCAGCATGGCTGTCTTTTTAAATGACAAGAATTTTGCCCAGCAAGGATACGTGTTCAGCGAACCATTCCTTGCTGAACAGCAAGGTGGTGATCCGCATGTATTGATGGTTTCGGAATTAGGGTTTAATCCCTATGCGAGCTTGCTAATAACCCGTAGTGATACAGTTGACGCTCAGCCCCAGTTGGTTGCAGCGATGGTTCGTGCAAGCAAGCAAGGATGGCAAACGTATTTAGAGTCCCCCGAGAAAACAAATGCAGCGATCCATCAACAGAATGAAGAGATGGGGCTAGAGATTCTAGACTATGGCGCTACCGTGCTTAAGGACTTGTGCTTGCCGGATGCAATGCCTGCTGCACAGTTAGGCGACATGACACTGCAACGTTGGACCCAACTGCGAGATCAATTAGCAGAAATCGAGCTCGTTGATAAGAATTTGGATGTTAGTAAGGCGTTTACAACAGCAACTGGCCACGAATAGGCAAGCTACTCGCCACCCATTTCCGCTGCCCCTGACTTCGCAGATATCGCCTCGACTGGCGGATAATCTTCTTTGGACATGTGTGGTCCGGCCACGGAACTAGCGGCACCTTGTCCGTGCGAGTGGGGGTCATTGTAGTGCAAGGATGCATAGTCGACATTGTTGTCTTCTTGGAACATATGCAATGTTTGAGTTGGAAATGCAAATTGGATATCAAGTTTTTCGGCAAGCTTCATCACATCAATAAGCAAACGATGTCGCTCACGTAGTTCTGTCGGCCAATCGTCGCATTTAAAAAACATATACAGCAATATATCCACGCTACTCGCGCCGAAGCCGTTTAAGTACACCTGAAAATAATCTTTACGCGTATAAGGATGCCGGCGAATGATCTCGCGAATTCCTTCACAAAATGCGTCTATTTGCTCGGGAGTTGTATCATATTGCACGCCAATGGAAGTGTTGAAGCGGCGAAATTCCCGGCGGCCCATGTTGTCTACAACCGAGGTCGTCAGGCGACTATTTGGCAAGGTAATCAGAGAGTTATAAAAAGTTCGCACACGAGTACTTCGCATGCCGACGTTTTCAACCGTACCTTCGACTCCATCAGAAACAATCCAGTCGCCGATTTCAAACGGGCGATCGGCCAAGACGGTAAGTGACCCAAACAGGTTGCTAAGTGTGTCCTGAGATGCAAACGCAAGAGCTGCACCCCCAAGTCCTAAACCACCAATGATGGCGGTTACTTCGAGGTCAAATACGTCTGCGAAAAAGATGATGCCAGTACAGACGGTGAAGGTCTTTAAACATTTTTGGATAAGCGGAACGAGCAAATCGTCAAATTTTGTTCTTGTGCCAAGTGCTTTGTGAGCAATAAACCCAGCGACCCAATCAATGATGCGAAAGGTTGTCCAGACAGCGGCAAAGACTGTAAAGAGTTTTAACCCGACGGCCAGCACTTTCATGAGTCCTAACGGGAAGCCAATGATCCATGAACCGTAGTACCACGTCGCCGCTTGTGCCAGCAAACCAATTGGCTTCCAAACTTTTCGCTCGGCGAGTTTATCCGATTCTGTATCCTCCTGGCGACTATGTTTTCGAGCGAACCGTACTAAGGCACTCAATATGAACCGAGTAGCCATATCGACAAACAAACCTAAGAACACTAATACAAAGCAACTGATCCACTGGTAGTGGGCCAGCAAAAACCGAGTTGTCAGCAGCGATTCGGGCATCTGTTCCCGAAACGTTTGCTTGAGGCTCTGGTATTTTTCCAACTCGCTGTCGAAGGCATTTGCTGTCGTTGGCGCGATGGCGGCGCTGTCTAACGCTGCACTATCGTCGTCGGAGCTTTCGCTGCTAGTGGAGGAGCCAAATCCGGGAATAAATTGAGCTTGTACGGTCGTTGCACAACTGCAAACCAACCACAAGAGAATTAGATACTGAAAAGATTGTAGGGGTATCCGCCGCATTGTATGTTCCGCTTGGTAAACAAAAGATTGTCTTTTAACGCTGCGAAGTATATCACTGCAAGGGGAATTAAATACAGACCGATTATTGCTCGAGCTGAAAAGTCCAGCGAGCTAGCAGGGTGCGGCTGATCACAGCAACAGCGGTGACCATAGTGACGCCGAGTAGTGAAGATAGAAAAATCGATGCAAATAAGACTTCGGTTTGAAAGTTTTGGCTGCTCATAAAGATGTAATACCCAAGTCCCTGCTCATCGATCCCATGACCAGCCATGTATTCGCCAATAACGGCGCCAACAATCGTTAGTCCGCTGGAGATCTTTGCTCCAGTGACTAAATAGGGGATTGCCTGGGGTAACCGAACCTTGAAAAGAACTTGGTGCGGCGCTGCTCGGTACAATGTCATCAAATCTAACAGGCCTGTATCAACACTGCGGAGGCCCGTCGTTACGTTTGTCACGATGGGAAAAAGGCTAATCACTGTGACAATAACAACAATACTGGCCATGCCGCCCCCAAACCAAATAATGATCAACGGTGCGATGGCGACGATAGGAACTGTCTGCAAAAAGATCATATATGGGTATACGCCTCGGCGAGCAATTTTGGAAACGGAGAATAACAAGCCGAAGGTCGTTCCAATCGCCAAGGCCAAGGCAAATCCCGCAAGGGCTGCTTGTGCGGTTATCAGCGTTGCACTCAATAAATCGTCCATTCGCTGGATGCTGATGGTTATGATTTCCCAAGGACTAGGCAGCAGAATCCGAGGGATCTTCCATATCCAGTCCGCAGCTTGCCACACCGCTAAGAGCAGCAACAAAAATAGTATTGGGTAGAGGACTACCGAAATCGGGGGTTTCGTTTTCATAAACCCTCCTGCAGGATACGAGTCACTGCGGCCGTCTTTTCAAGAAACGGAGGTGTATTGCGGATGGCTGGGACTCGATCAATGGGCAAATCAATGGCAACATCACCACCCACGGTCCCGTTGGCGTTGAGTACTAACACTCGTTGACTTAGATAAACAGCCTCGGTGACATTATGGGTTACAAACAAGACCGTCATTTGTTGCGTTTGCCAGATGTGAAGCAGTTCTTGATTCAGTTGTTGCCGCAGTATTTCATCGAGTGCAGCAAATGGCTCATCGAGCAGCAACGCGTTAGGCTTCATCACCAAGGCTCGAGCAATGGAGACGCGCATCCGCATCCCGCCCGATAGTTCCCGCGGGTATTTGTTGATATCGGTAGCGTCAAGTCCGACTAACTTCGCAACCTGTAGTATCCGATCAGACCGGTTTTCCGTAGATTGTTCTTCGAGTTCAAGCGGTAATTGAATATTGTCAGCAGCGCTGCGCCAAGGAAGCAGCGTAGGATCTTGAAACACAAAAGCTGGTTGTTCACCGCCAAGCTGAACCATTCCCGTGGTTGGGTTGGTTAGTCCAGCAACGCAACGCAACAATGTAGATTTGCCACAGCCAGATGGTCCGACGATGGAGACCCATTGACCAGCGGGGATGTCACAGGAAACAGAGTCTAATACTGTAGCGTCGCCGTACTGCATGCTTAGATCATCAATAGTGATGGCAGGTTTGCGTGACATAGAAATAGGCGTAGTCATGGGCGTAGGGGCTTTGCAGAAACGTTTAGGGAACCACTATAATAGTCACATCATAGACAAACTAGCTACGCTTTTGGCAACAATCAACAATCATGACCGACCCTCTTCCACATCGAATTGACATTCAAGGCGATTGGCCGTCTGATCTGGCAACGGCTGATCTCGGAATTATTATTATCGACCATGGTTCCCGCCGAGCAGAAAGCAATCAATATGTAATTGCAGTTGCTCGGGATTTTCACGAATTCGAGGATTATAGAATTGTTGAACCGGCTCATATGGAACTAGCTCAGCCTGACTTGGCCGCTGCCTATGACAAGTGTATTAGCCACGGGGCGAAATATATTGTTGTGCAACCCTACTTTTTAGCACCCGGACGCCATTGGCATGAGCACATCCCGGAACTCGCTGCGACGGCGGCAGCCAACCATCCACATACGAGCTGTGTGGTCACCGCACCGCTAGGAATCCATAGTGCCATGCTACAAATAATAGCCGACCGAATCGACCAATCGTTGTAACGGCAAAGAGCCAGCCGGTTTTCAATGCACGCGTTGTCCGGGGAGGGCGCCTTCGTCGATGGCCAGCATGAACACTTCTTCACCACCAGGCCCAGCGGCAGCAATCATGCCTTCACTGAGGCCAAACCGCATTTTTCGAGTGGCTAAGTTGGCTACCATGATGACGAGCCGACCCTCTAGATCTGCTGGATCGTAAGCTTGTTTAATGCCCGCGAATACTTGGCGAGTTTCATTACCACCTAAGCTGAGTGTCAACTTCAACAACTTATTGGCTTCTTCGACATGTTCGGCTTTAACCACTCGAGCAACTCGCAGATCGATTTTCATAAAGTCATCAAAGCTGATTTCGTCAGCCAACGGTTCATCTTTAAGCGGTTGATCGCTATCGGAGTATGGGTGGTTTACGCTAGGTTCCGCGGAAGAATGATCCGTTTCGGAAAGTGCTTGCTGATCCTGCGTAGATTCGGCAGGCGGGTTAGCCACAGATTCAGCAGCGTCAGCGGCTTGAGCATCGTTTTCTTCACGTGTTTCGTCAATCATGGTTTGCAGGTCTTTCTCTTCGAGTCGTTTTAGCATGTGTTTAAATTTAGCAACGGAACTTCCCGTTAGCGGTGTTTTGGATTGTTCCCAACTATTGAGCTGTTCGCCGAGTAGGGATTCTGTTTTATCGACGAGTTCCGGCAGTACCGGGCTAAGGTAGATAATGATCTGTCGAAACAGATTAATGGCGACGGTGCAGATGTTTTGCAGTTCATCCTGTCTGGCGGGATCTTTCCGCAACTTCCAGGGCTCATGTGTTTCTACATATGGATTTGCTCGGTCGGCTAGTTCCATAATAAGTCGCATGGCTAGACTGTAATTGCACGATTCATACGCCTCGGCAATCGCATCTCCGGCCTCTGCTGCTTGGACAAATAGCCCGCCGTCATCTGGATACTCTGTAGCCAAACCAAGCTCTTGAACGAACTTAGCCGTCCGGCTAGCAAGGTTGACGACTTTGCCAACTAGATCGGAATTAACCTTGGCAACGAATTCTTCGATGTTGAAGTCCAAGTCATCAACTTTTCCATTCAACTTGGAAGCATAAAAATACCGGAGGTATGTGGGGTCGGTATGTTTGAGATAGGTTTCGGCTTTGATGAATGTGCCGTCGCGTTTCGACATCTTTTTACCAGCCACGGTAAGGAACCCATGGATATGTACCTTTGTTGGCAACGTGTAGTCGGCAACCTTAAGCATAGCAGGCCAAAAAAGCGTATGGAAATACGTGATGTCCTTACCGATGAAATGGTGGATTTCAGTGTCGGCGTTTTTCCACCAGGAGTTTAAGTCACCGCCGGTGCGAGCGCAATATTGTTGGGTGGAAGCGATGTATCCAATGGGTGCATCCCACCAAACAAACCAAAAGTGACCTGGATGATCGGGTATTTCAAAACCAAAGTAAGGAGCTGGTCGTGAAATATCCCAATCGCGCAACGGTTCGTGCAAAAAATGTCCTTGCAGATAGTTTGCAATTTCCGTTTGTAGATGCTCTCCCGACTGTGACCAGTCTGACAGGAACTCGTGCAACTGTTCAATCATGATAAACAGATGGTCAGCGGATTTTTCAATGGGAACTGAGCCAGTTAACGTACTGGTGGGATTCTTGAGTTCGCGGGCACTATAGGTCGCTCCGCATTGATCACAGCTATCACCATATTGTTCTTCCGCATCACAATGGGGGCAGGTGCCTTGGACAAATCGATCGGCCAAGAAAATGCCCTGCTGGTCGTCAAATAATTGTGTGACTTCTCGCTGTTCTATAAGCCCAGCGTCTAAAAAAGCTTGCCAGAACTCTTTGCACAATTCATAGTTCTCTGGACAATTCGTACTGCCGTAATTATCGAATTCGATTTGGAAATTAGCGAAATCCCGCATGTGTTCTTGTTGAATTTGTTCGATCCACTGTTCTTCAGTACATTGAGTGCGCTGGGCGCTCATCATGATCGCTGTACCGTGTGTATCATCGGCACATATATAGATACATTCGTTGCCGCGCAGTTTTTGAAACCGCACCCAGATATCGGTCTGGATGTATTCCACAAGATGGCCAATGTGAATAGGGCCATTTGCATAGGGCAAGGCGGAGGTTACGAGTATGCGACGGGGTGTAGACATGCGGGCACTAAAGAGAAACTGGTTTTATTGCTCCGTCATTGTATCGAAGAGCGCAAGTTTGCAAAACCGCAGTCGGTGACCGTGTCTGTTTTACTGTAGTAGCCGGAGTTGTTGCGGCAGAACCCTATTTAACTGGCGGCGCCGGCAACATGCACTGGCATATATTGTTCAGCAG
Organism: Planctomycetaceae bacterium; assembly: GCA_012965455.1. Taxonomy (GTDB): domain Bacteria; phylum Planctomycetota; class Planctomycetia; order Pirellulales; family Pirellulaceae; genus UBA721. Next base: position 39,040 of record DTSG01000099.1, read on the forward strand.
TGCGTCCTACTTCTTCGGAGCCGCGACGTTGACCGTAGGTTGGCCATGCGGAGATACCATCGAGCTCGGGCATCAAATCGATGAGCTGACTTACGAGCGTATCGGCAAAAGCTTGCATGCTTTCACAATCAGCGTTTTCTTGGATCGAGACTGCACTTTTCATGATGCGAATCAATTGTGCTCGTTGCTGAATGGGGCTAGCAAGTCCTTGATCGGGGACATCAATCAGATCTTTGACGGGTACATCCAGTGCATTGGCCCAGTTTGTTAGTTCGGTAAGAGTTAGATTTGCCGTTGGCTTTTCTTGCTTACGTAATGTACGTACATCGACTCCGGTATGACGAGCGACACTACGGAGCGACATTTCTTGCTGTTGTCGCACAAGGGCGATGCGGTTAACCGTTTGATCCGCTTGATCTACGTCTTTCGAAAAGCGCTTTGGTTTAGCTGACGAATTTGCCTTAACTCGTTTCGCTACCAGCGAAGAACGCAATGAAGCAGGTGCGATGGCTTCTAGTAAATTAAAGTTGATGTCGACCGTCGCCATAGGTGAAGTCCTTTGTGGTTTTGAATGCGAAATTTGCCCAGTTCGCGATTCTTCTTTTTCTATTTGTGCTTGTTTGATGCCCTAGCTGCTCCGCGCGTTCCCTATAAAACGGATAATTTGCCAAAAAACTATTAAATTATCTAAAAAGGGGCTTTCGGTTTTCTGGTAGACAGTCCCGCTGGAAAACCACATACTTACTGTGTCAGCCGTAGAATGGTGAAAACACAATATTTAAGGGAAAACACGTGGCATCTGAATGTAAAAGCTCCGAAAAGGGTCCCGATTTTAGCAAAAACGGTGGATTACTACCTGCAATTGCTCAGGACTCGAAAACACATCAAATATTGATGATGGCGTATATGAACGAAGAGGCGTACCGCGAGACCTGCGAAACGGGTACTGCTGTTTATTACAGCCGTAGCCGTGAAAAACTATGGCGCAAAGGCGAAGAAAGTGGGCATGTGCAAAAAGTAAAGAAGATCTACGTTGATTGTGATCGTGATACGATTTTATTAAGCGTCGAACAACAAGGGGTCGCTTGTCACGAAGGATATCGGAGTTGTTTTTATCGAGAAGTGACTGCGGATGGCCTCCGAGTGGTTGCTGAGCGAGTCGTTGATCCGGCAGACGTCTATAAATAAAACTACCGCCCAGTCTTTCATCGCGTGCCAGAGTACCGATAATAGAGTTTCGGTATTGCAACAATCAAAAGCAAACTAATATATAGCGAGACAAGAAGATGAGTGCAGAAGCCCGTGTAGAAGAACTTGGCCTAGAATTACCAACCGCTCCCAAGCCTGGTGGCGTTTACAAACCGGTTTTA
>DTSG01000100.1 GCA_012965455.1 Planctomycetaceae bacterium
GGCTAAGATGATTGCGGGAACGATCAAGCGGGCGTTCATTGTTGATTTTCCGCGCACCTCGATTCGCCGTACTATGGCGATGTCACGTTTGGCGATTCAGGAAGCGATTCGTAATAAAGTACTTATCATTTTTGTGCTATTTGTTGCCTTGCTGTTGTTTGCCGGATGGTTTCTTGATGTTGAAAACGACCACCCAGCTCGGCTATATCTGGGATTCGTTTTATCGGCGAGTACTTATTTGTTGTTAGCACTTGCTATGTTCCTCAGTGCCTTTAGCTTGCCGAATGATATAAAAAATCGCACGATCTACACGATCACGACGAAACCGGTCCGCGCGCATGAAATATTTTTAGGTCGGGTGTTTGGATTTGCAGCCGTGGGCACATTGCTGTTGGTTTTAATGGCATCGGTGAGTTATGGATTTGTTGTACGTGGTTTGGATCACGAACATACGATCGACAAAACGGCGATCGAGTGGGATGAATCAACGGGGTTAGGCACAGGTAAGACTTCGTTAGACGCTTATCATCGTCACGATTTTACGATCAATCGTAACTTGGAGAAGGCAGATGGTTCCGATGGTTTAGTTGGTACGACTGAATTAGCCAAAGGGCATTCGCATAACATCTATTTACGTGATGGTGATTACATTGTTGGACCACCGACCGGCGACTTGCTGGCACGAGTGCCGGTCTATGGCGCTTTAAGCTTCTTAGATCGCTATGGGCAACCGAGTGAAGAAGGTGGATTAAATGTAGGTAAAGAGTGGACCTATCGCTCGTACATCGAAGGCAACACGCTGAATACCGCTATTTGGGAATTTGAAAATCTGACCGAAGACATGTTTGTTACAAGCAACAGTAAAAGTGTGTTGCCGTTGGAATTAAACTTGCGTGTGTTCAGGTCGACCAAAGGGAAAATCGAAAGTCGTATTCGCGGCGAGATTTTGTTGGTAAATCCCGAGGAGACATTGCGCAATGAAGAACGTTTCAGTGCCCCAATTCCCTTTGAAGCAGATGAGTTTGTAACCACGCAAGTCAATATAAAATTCAGCGACATCCGTCGTCAAAACCCAGTGACTGGGGAACTAGAAAATATAGACCTGTTTAGAGATTTAGTTGATAGCGGAAAACTACAAGTCCATATCCGCTGTAAGGAACACGCACAGTTTTTCGGGATGGCTCAAGCCGACCTGTATCTTCGAGCTCCTCCAGGTTCGTTTGAAGCCAATCTCATTAAATGCTATTTAGGTATTTGGATGCAGATGTTGCTGGTAATTTTGCTAGGTGTGTTCTTTAGTACATTCTTAAACGGTATTGTTGCGTTGATTTCAACAGTTGCGATTGTCGCGATGGGTATGTTTGCCGGCTTTATTGGCGACATTCAAACGGGTGAAGCCCCAGGTGGTGGCCCGATCGAGTCGATTGTGCGAAACATTACGCAACAGGGTGCGACCTTGGAATTAGAAATGGGTGATACAGCGATTGAAGTCATCAAATCGCTCGATGGATTCTATCTTAACACCATGGAGAGCTTGGCAAAACTAGCTCCAGATTTTTCAAAATTTAATATGTCGTCGAAAGTTGCTTATGGGTATGACATTCATTTGGATTTGATATTAAGACAATTAGTCACCACGATGGTTTACTTTTTTGTATTGGTGCTTGCCGGTTACTTTATTCTCACATCGCGGGAGATTGCAGCGTGAACCTAAACTCGACATTTAAACGTAAAGTTGCCTACATCACAGGTATCGTTCTACTGCTGTTTCCATTGTTCTTCTTAGGGCAACCGGCAACGAGTGGGCGCAATGGTGGCGGTGAGGTAGGCGGTAAGTTAGCACAATTGCGAGCTGAAAGTGAGTTGGCGCAATCGAATTTGGGTGAGATCAATCCCGTAAGTTCGTCGATGCAGTTGGCAACGTTTGGTCTTCGCCCAGTGGCCGTCATTATTCTTTGGGAAAAAGCAACCAAGTTCCAAAAGATGGAAGACTACGACAACGTAACGGCGACGATTAATCAGATCTCGAAGCTACAGCCTAACTTCATTTCCATCTGGAAATTTCAAGCACACAATCTTGCCTATAACATCTCTGTTGATTTCGATAATTATCGACACCGATATCAATGGGTTCGCCGCGGGATACAGTTCTTGATGGAGGGCACTCGCTATAACTCTCGTAACACTCAGCTTGTCCAGGAAGTAGCGTTTTATACAGGCTCGAAAATTGGCTACTCGGACGAAAAGGTTCAGTTTCGCAGTCTCTTCTCAGAAGATGAAATGTTTCACGGTCAAATGTCTGATGAAGGTATTGATTTGACTTCAAACCGAGCACTAGGTGCTAACGGAAAGCCAGATAACTGGAAGGCGAGTTACCTGTGGTATCAAAAGAGTGAAGATGTTGCGAGTGTGAACGAACACCACGTGCATCGTGATCCGATCCGATTTTTTGAGAAAAAACCACAGGCGTTGGTTTATTACGCGATGGCGCTAGAGGATGACGGCTATTTAGATGCGGAAGCACAACAGGCGTTTGCGGCTGCTCATGCTGCGTTAATCAAGCTCGGCAACAGAGACTTGTCTACGCAGTTTGGTTTTAACGTGCGATTGAATCAATATGGTGAATTCCAACAGAATTTGCAGAAATTGCGCATCAAAATGGACGCGTTGGCTCCGGAGTTACGGCAAGAGTTAATAGCCGCACGATTTAAAGGGCTCAGCAAACCGCAACAAGATGCTTATAACATGGAAGTGGGATTGCGTTCCGAGTATCACCGTCAGTTAGCGAATGAAGCGAGTCAGGCTTTAATTATCCCTGAAATAGAGATTGCTGAAGCGATGCCTGCTGCTATTCGCAAGCAGGCACGCAGCATAGCGTTGGCTGCTGAGGATGCTGCGATGAAAGTGGACGGCATCAACTATATGCGCGAGATGATCAACTACGATTACTGGCTCAAACGTTGCGAAATGGAGCAGATGACATTGGCAATCACGGCCCGTAAAACAGTAAAACAAGCGGATGATTTGTTTGTCAAAGCGAGATTAGAAGAAGCGCGCAAGTTGTATGAGATCGCTTGGGTAGATTGGCGGAAAATTTTTGACAAGTACCCATCGATGATTACGCGTGACACCGGCCAGAACTTAGAATCGTCCATATCAAATTACATTGAATTGTTGCAGCAATTTGATGAGGAGCTGCCGGAGAATTTTGTATTGCGGAACTTGGTGGCCACTTTGGAATTTGCTCCCAAAAATCTGCCCACTCCGAATATCCAGTTCCCTTCTCCCTCGCAACCGAACCGCATAAGAGGCTCTGTTCCCAATACGGACTATTTGGACAAGTAAGGGCGTTAGGTTGACGGTCCGTTCTTACAACATCAACCACGCATGTGAAAAATGGGTCAGCCCCAGTCATTTTATCGTTTGCAATGCTTGGTAGTGTGACCGCACAGTTTCTATGAATTTGGCTTGCGGTTTAAGAGGCTGGTAAACAGCTCGCATCACCATTTGATATCGCTTGCCAACTTGGTAATTTTCCACGATGAATTGAAAATCCCAAGCCGGATTACCCTGTCCTCCACCGGACGGTGATTGAGTGATGCGGATGTTGTCGCTGGGGCGGAAAATTTGCGCAAAACCCATGCCCTTGCTAACGCCATAATACCAAGGGTCACTATAGCGGTGATCCGAGTGCCCAAAAACGAGTGACAAAGGAAAGTCTTCATCGTGTCCCAATTGCCTACCGTCTCGCAGGGAACGATGCGTTGCTTTGAGCCCATGTGCTGACGTGATACCACGAATGATTGTTGGCGGCGGCAACTTGATTTCCTTGAGTCGGCTACCAATATTCGCCCACCCCGGAAAATGGATGTCTAGCGATTCAGGTTGGTGAATGTAACTCGCCCAAAACAAACCAATATAACCATTAGAAAAAGTATCTTTGTGGGCAATGCACTCCAACGTCATTTGAATAACGCCTGCGGGTAACAATTCGTACCGCAAGCAACTCTCTAGTTGAAAGTGTGGCGTCGGCGGTTGGTATAAGTCGACGCAATGCTTGTTGATCAAACGTAATTCCATGGGGGCTCGTCGTGGTTCGAACAATACGTCTCGTGATTGTGTAGTCCCGTCATGAATATGTTCATAGTTGAGACCAGCGTAACTTGGTACAAACAGGTTCGATTGACGCTGGGCGTGGCGTAGTTGTGCAATGCCACTATAACCCGCGCGATGACCGGGTAATTGTTCATCGTCAACGGCTTGGTTTGTAACGATCGTCATTTCCACACTCTGCCTCTTAAGGACGGCATAGGCACTTGTGGATTTCGTCCAATCGCCTTTCCCTTGACTCAGCGATGTGCGCGGGGGCGGCTCCTGAGCCAAGGTGGCTACCGGCAAACTCATTAACAGAAACAGAAGTACGGCTGTTGGTTGTTTCATTCACGCGTCTTTTGGGAAGGGACTATTGTTGACTTAAGAATCCCGCACTGGACTGAAAATATCGCTGGCGGCGGCCTTGGGCTAACGCTCGAGCTTCTGATTGTTGTTGTTGCAGGTCATCTACGTTTGCTTGGCATTGGCGACACCCGTTGATTTCAAGATGGGTTTTTACAAAGGCATTTTGATCTGGCGGCATGATGCCGAGTAGAAAATTCCCCAAGTCTTCTCGGTTAGGACAACTGACATGGTGGCTGTGCCAAATAGCGCCGAGTGAATGGTTTCCAGTGCTGG
>DTSG01000101.1:0-3988 GCA_012965455.1 Planctomycetaceae bacterium
AGAAAAGTCAAACCAATAGGTGCCGTATATCTTCTGATCGAAGTCAAAGACATTGTGATGCGGCTTATTGGCGAACAACAGAATTTCCCGACCCCAAGGCTCCCCATTTTTATCTAGAACTTGAAGATGAGCCGTTGGTGATTCTGGCTTGGTCTGTTGAGTGTTATTGGAGTAACCGTAGGTCGTGCCGGGTGTGCCGGGGCGGCCTTCGACCGCGTCATTCCACAGCCCGAGCACTTTTATTTTGTAATCTGAGTTGGGTAATTCAATGATGGCATCGACCCGTGGTGCGTTTAAGTCGAGTTGATGGGTTGTTCCGGCAATTCGCAACACGACCCGACCTTTAACACCGAGATCGCCTGTGGGTGCGGCTTCGAGAAAGGCAGCACGGTATTCTGCATCGGGTGCTATCCACAGCATAACTTTCCCACCGCCGGCCTGCTGGGGTTGACTGAATCCATAGGGATAGATGTCACCGTAGATTGCTGCTAAAGCGTCGGACAAGGGCATGATCGTAATTGGAAAAGCATTCGGTGATGCGGCATCGAATGTCGCCGGACGTTCTTCTTGCTTCCCGGTATCCTCATCGAGAAACTGTTGCGGTGGATTACTCAATACAATTTCAACTCGCGGTAGCGACGATTTCCGCGAATCTGCCTGAAAGTCCAAGACCTCAATCTTCAGTTGTTGCTCATTGCTTTGCCCTGCCTGAGTAACCGTTTGGTCAACGACGAAATCGTTAGGTTCGTGCCGTTGTGCGAGTTTAAAGATATGGCCGCTCGACCATCTCAAACCATTTTTGAGTATACCTTGGATGCCCGTGAACGTTTTTCCGCCCTCGAGCGTGTAGCCAAATTGGCGGTCATAATCTTCCCAGTTAAATGGTCCAGCGAGAAACGGTACTCGCATTTGTGAATGGACAAATTCATCATGAATATGTTGACTCGATTCGGAGTGGTCATCGACAATTTCAAGGTCAAAAAACATGCGTCCCCGGTCAAAGGCGAAGTTCTCCATTTTGTGTTCGAAGATTGGGATTTGAGCATCAATCCCATATTTGCGTCCGATGGCGGCACCGACTAGCAAAGTCATCAGTCCGATGTGGGTTATCACAAAACCGGTTTGATAGCGCTTCCAGGGATAGCGAATTGCGGCAGCGCAGAAAATATTGACGCCCAATGTAAAATTAAGTGCGTTGAACCACCATGTTTGATATACGAAAAACTGAACCACCGGAGTACCATAGGCCGCTTCCACAAAGGTTGCGTAACCGAGGGTAAAAGCCATGGAGAAGATCATCACAACGGCCAGCTTGAGTGATGCAAAAAACTCATAGCAGCGTAGAACCGCTCGTAAGGGAGCTGGCTGTTCGGCGGTAACGAGCTGTGGCTGGGCCATAAGATTCTAAAGCGCTAGTGCTGGATGTTGAAGAAATGGGGCAAACGTGAGGTGGGAAACCTGCTTGGCAGATTTGAGGAAATTAATAGACATTCAACGTGCGAGGGGGCACCCTTTTGTGGACACGATTCCGTGTCAAAATGCCGTCTAATGTGATTGTCTAAGCATTGTTTAATTATAGCCCAAGCAGGGGCGATCTAGCAGGGCTATAGAGCCGTAATTATCGACGAATATTCCCCGCCTGCGTTTCGTTTTCTACCGTACACCGAGGGAACAACGACTACTTATTTCGGTTTCGGTCGAGAATCCAGCCGACGATAATGGCGATAAAAAACACGATAGCGGCGATGCTGAGAATCATCCACGCATTTTGTCCGTTCTTGATTTTTACCGCTGCTTCGATCAGTGTGGTCGAAATGCTCGATGGTGTTTCGGCATGGTGTCCCCACAAGTTTTTGACAAGGTCGATTAACATCACGAAAATCGTAACTTGCATCAAAAACACCATGAACAGACTGAATACGTTAAAGAATCCATAACTGGCTTCCTGCATGACTGGTGCTAGCACAGCACCGCCGACCATTTCTGGTTCTGGAGCCATTACTCCTTGGTCTTGTTCACCACCTTGTTCTGGTGGTAGCGCGAAAGGATCATCTGCCATGGCTGGGTCGGCGGGAACTGCGAAAGGATCTGCGACTGCAGGTTCCGTCGGTATAGCGAATGGGTCTGCCGCCCCTCCCTCTGGTTGTACGATTGTTGCGCCTTCTTCACCAAAGGCAATAGAATCTGACAAGGCAATGACTTGAGATCCACTGTCGGACATTTCATCGTCTGGTTTCCCGCCGAGGATAAACTCGTCGTCGACACCGGGTAATTCCAGTGAGCTACCGCTTTCCGCAGAGAGATCTAAGAGGTCGCCCTCTAGGAAAATCCCGCTGTCGTGAGGACTCGATAGATTGATGCCACTGTTTCCAGCAGTTAAGGCAACATCGCTGCTGGCGGCTGGGTCAAGCGGCATTTCTTCGCCGCCGAGAACCAACTCATCTTCGGCAACTTTAAAGCCGTCATTGCCAATAGCGAATTGAGTTTCATCGTCAGTCGATCCACCTAGATCCAGATTCAAGACTTCATCACCCATGAGGTCTGATTCTTCGCCAGCACCAAATTGAGTGTCATCATCAGATTTAATAGCGCCTTCGTCGTCTAAGTCCAAAGAGAGTGCTGCTAGGTCCGAAGCTGAAAGACCTTCGCCAGTACCAAATTGAGTTTTATCATCAGATTCAATAGCGTCGTCGTCGTCTAAGTCCAAAGAGTGTGCTGCTAGGTTCGAAGCTGAAAGACCTTCACTGTCGCTACCAGCGAACATTGTTTTGTCTTCGGGGTCGAGGTCACCTTCCTCGAGATCTAGGGAGAGATCGTCGGAATCGTCTAATTCCAATTCGAGTGAATCACCAAGGTTTAGGTCACTGTCATGCGGATTGACGTTTGCTGCATCGCCAATAACTGTACCACTGCCGCCGGCTGTGGGGGTTATTGGAGTTTCGTCGACGAGTACGGAATCATCGTCAAATAGGCTACTGGAGTCACTGGGGTGGACAGCTGGTATGTCAATTCCACTAGAATCGGCATAACGCTGCAGTTCTTGGTATGTAAATGCAGTTTGGTCAGCATCTTTGATACCGTGAATTTCACCCGTACGGGCTAAGAACTGAAGTCGCTCGACATCAATGTTGAGGATCTTTGCAGCTTCGCTTAAATTGATTTTGTCTGCCATTTGTCGTTACCATTTTTTATGAAAACAAGACATTTCCCAGCAAAATCGAAAACTAAATTTAGTTTCGAACTTGAATAGGGACTTTTCGCGCCTTGGTGCGCATAGGTTACCTGTTCTCCTGTTCGGTATTCCAACTCCCTTTGCTTGACCTTTGTTTATTGCAAAACTAAGGCAAAAACCACCAAAATCCTTTTGTTTTCATTGACTGATGAGCTGTTGAATCTCTCTAGGCGTTGGGTTCCCCGAATTGTATTCGTCGAGTTGAAAATCCCAGTGAGCATTTCGAGTGCTAAGAAATTGTATTTTACCCGTGCCCCGTTCGATGAGATAAACACTTATGGCTTTGGACTTTACGTCAATAATTGTTATTTGTTTCCCCGTCTCTAAATCGGTGGACGATATCAGTAACTGGCTATTGTTGGTAGTCGAAGTTGTGGCATCTAGCGCATTGGCTTGAGCCGGAGTAGTAGTCAATTGAGATCCGAAATAACCGCTTAAAAACAAAACGATACAACCGATACAGATTACCCACCTTCTATCCAATGTCATTTTATTCTCCATAATTTCTCCATGTACTAACTGGTACAACCTGGCACCAATGCTTGTTTGTCAGCGGATTTCCCGCTGACAGTCACTGGTCTCAGTTTGTGACATTTACATATGATCGCTTCCTTGCTGCTTTCCCTCATTCTATGACTCTGGTCACATAGTTCAAGCTATTTTACGGCAAACGTTCAAAGAGTGCTCGGTTTTTGGACTTTACGTCAATAATTGTTATTTGTTTCCCCGTCTCTAAATCGATTTCACGAGTCACAC
>DTSG01000101.1:3998-4705 GCA_012965455.1 Planctomycetaceae bacterium
CCCTATCATTTTTTCTAAAATCCAAATTTTTGTTCACAGTTACCGGCTTCTATAAGACTAAACGTTCAAAGAGTGCTCGGTTTTTGGACGAACATACTAGTATCCGAGGCCCTTTTTTATGGTGGTGAATTATGTTCTGTGTGACTCGTGAAATCGATTTTTGTTATGGCCATCGTTTATTGAATTATGATGGTAAATGTAAGCACTTACACGGACACAACGGGCGAGCTGTGATTACGATCGCCGCGGAGGCACTTGATGAGCGCGGAATGGTCGTTGATTTCAAGGACGTCAAGATGGTAGTCGCGGGGTGGATTGACGATAACCTTGACCATCGCATGATTCTTCATCGTGATGATCCAGTTGTGGAAACGCTGCAAGGGATGCAGGAACCACTTTATCTAGTAGATGAAAACCCCACGGCTGAAAATATCGCTAAGATTATCTATGAAGTCGCTAAGAGCCACGGTTTTCCGATTGTTAAAACTGAGTTATGGGAAACCCCAAACTGCTTTGCGACCTATAGCGAGTGACTTCTTAGGAGGCGTCAAAGATTGCCGCGATCTATCTGCCAAATCAACGAATACATATTGGCGATCCTTTGGAACGTGGACTACACCGCACCTTGCTGAACTGTAACGGCTTTGAGCGTTTTCTTTGAACAAGAATGAGTTCTAACGGAACACAATTGACTACTACTCCGGCTC
>DTSG01000102.1 GCA_012965455.1 Planctomycetaceae bacterium
GATATATTCAAATACGATAAAATTCCAGCCCGCATCTTCTCCAACATAAAATACTCGAGCGATGTTTGGGTGATCCAAGCGAGCAGCGCTCTGGGCTTCGTTTTTGAAGCGACGCAGTGAATCCACGTCCTTACGGTTCCGAGACAGCACTTTCACAGCGACCGTACGGCCCAATTTTTCATCGGTGGCGCGGAATACGGCGCCCATGCCTCCACCACCAACGAATTCCTCTAGGTGGAAATGTTCGAGTTGAGCGCCTTGCAGGGCGCGACCTACATCAGCGGACGTCTGTTTCTTCGGCTGCGTGTGCTCGGTTTTCCCTTGGGAAATTACCGTTTGACGATGTTCCGAAAAATCACCATTTTGGTTTTCCGGGATAGCGGGACTTGCGGAATCCTCAGTGATTTCAGCCGGCGGATATTGTTCAGGTTGAGCTGGACCTGCGGTAGGTTCGTTTGATGCCGGTAATCCAAATAGACTGTCATCTTGAGGGGATTGCGAGTCGGGGTTGTTGTATTCGTCCACAGTGGATAGACCTAAGGTACTAAGTACAGTAACGCGGGTGACAATGCTTCGTGCTTACAGTAAACGATTGGCACTGTGTCGTTAACGAGGCATTACTCAAATTTTCAACCGAGGGTGTATTGCAGTCAAGTCTAATCTTGGGTTGTGCAATATGAGAGAGGTTGAATTGTTTTGACCAGCGGTCAAAACAGGCTGGGCTGAGGCCTTCCTCCCACGCGCGATATATTGCGGCAAAGATGACCACCGTCGCCGAGAAAACGTGAAAATGTGACACTACACCAACAATGATGATTAATACCATTATTTGGATTTTCCCAGTGTTGGTTGCCAGGGAATGGCGCCGCCACGTTGAATTTGAACTCGCAGGGCCGCTGAGAGTTCGCGAAATTGTTTGGGGTTCTTTTTAGCGAGATCGGTTTGTTCAAGTGGGTCTGTTTTTAGATTATAGAGTTCAAGAGGCGAAAACGGGCTGTTGCGTAGGAGTTTCCACTCACCCCGGCGGATAGCATTGGTGGTTAGTCCTTCGTATCGCGTGCCGCCTTCACGACGATGATAAAAGAAGTCGCGGTCGTCGGTAATTTGTTCCTTGCCCAGCAGGGTTGGCAAGAGGGAAATTCCATCAACAGTATCGGGGATGTCTGTCTGGGCGATTTCACACAATGTAGGGAAAAGGTCCATTGTCAGCGCTCGGCGGTTCGTGGTCGTATTGGCTGCGATCACGTTCGGCCAGACGATACATGTTGGAACTTTCAGTCCTCCTTCGTACATGCTTTGTTTTCCATCGCGCAACGGCCCGTTGTTGGCTCCGACGTTTATCTGACCGCCGTTGTCTGATGTGAAGACGATGACGGTGTTGTCTGACAAGCCAGTCTCGTCGAGCGTCTTGAGTATTTTACCGATACCATCGTCCATATGTTCGATCAATGCGATCAGTTTGGCTCGCGCTACGGAAACATCGGGCTGCCGCTGCTGCACCTTGGTCAGCCAGAATTGGGGAGGCTGTATGGGTGTATGGGGGGCGTTGAAACATAGATAGAGAAAAAAGGGATCTTCATCGGTTGCGTGTTTTCGAAGGTAGTCACACGACCATTGTGTAAACAAATCTGTTGCATGGCCTGCGGGGTCGATGGTCGCGGTGTTGCGACGCATGTAGTTAATTCCGTGACGTCGGTGTGCGTAGTAGTCGTCCATCATATCACCAAGCCAACCGTGGAAAAAATCGAATCCGCGGTTGTTGGGCCAATGCGGTTCGCTGAGACCGAGGTGCCATTTGCCGACGAGAGCGGTTTGGTATCCGGCGTCTTGGAGTTGTGACCCGACGGTTGGGATTCCTCGGCTCAATTCACCCCAGTTGTTTTGCGGGTGTGTACGAATAACCCCAGGCACTCCGACTAACTCTGGATAGCGTCCGCTAATGAATGAGGCTCGAGTGGGCGAGCAAACGGGACAGTTTGCGTAGAACTCTGTAAACTTTAATCCTCGTTCTACAAGTTGGTCGATATGTGGTGATTGCAAATCTCTCGCAGCATAGCTCGATAAGTCACCGTAGCCCAAGTCATCCGCCATAATTACAACAATATTAGGTGGCGCGGCAATTAGCGGTAGAGTTAATGCGGCATAGGCTGTGAGCAGCAACGGGATGGAGAAGAAATGGCGTTTCGTAGGTAGCATAGGGTGATGTCCTTAGTTGTAATCAGCGATCGCATCTATCGTGTAGACTCGTCAGCTTCTCGTATTTGACAGTAACTATCATACCGTCGTAAATCAATTAACCCGTCGGCGACAGCATGCTTGACTCCGCATTTTGTTTCGTGAACGTGAGTGCAATCCGGATACTTGCATTTATTGATAAAGGGTCTAATTTCGCGATAGAACCCCGCGACTTCTTCAGCAATGACATCCCAAAGTTGGAATTGTCGGATCCCAGGGGTATCCACGACAAAGCCTCCGGACTGTATGGCGATGAGAGACGCGCCTGTCGTCGTATGTTTCCCTTTCTGATTATCCTTGCTAACGTGGGCGGTGGCTAGTTTAAGCTGGGGATCAATAGCATTTAACAACGACGACTTCCCAACTCCAGATTGCCCAACAATCACTGATTGTTTGTAGCGTAATAGCGTACGAAGTTCCTCAATCCCTTGCCCCGTGGTTGCTGAGCTAAATAGAGTGTGATATCCAAGTTGACCATAAATACCGGCTAGCGGTTGCAATTCTGCGGGATCAATCAAGTCCGATTTGTTGAGGCAGACGATACTGTGGCAGCCCACGCGTTCGGCCGTAATTAAAAACCGGTCAATAAGATTGGGTTTGAGGGCGGGTTCAGCGAGACTCGCGACTATAACGATTTGATCGACGTTGGTGACGATGACGTGTTGTTGTCCACGACTGGCGCGACTAATGACACCGTAGCGGGGTTCAATGCGAACGATAAGTCCTTGTTGTCTGTCGGCTGAATCGGTGACAGGTTCCGGACGTATGGTAACTCGGTCCCCGGTGGCGACTACGTTACGCTGGCCGGTGTCCATGTTTCTTAATAGCCCGCGGATGGCGCAACGGTATTCATTTCCATTTTTGGCCAGCACGATACTTTCGAGACCATGGACTCGCAGCACCCGTCCGGCAATCGTATCAGAACCGTCAACGTTTAGGCGAACCTGCAATCCGGTGTCGTCAACGTCCGCAGCGACACCGACGACAGTTCGGTGCCGAGTGAGGTCTCCTTTGCCGGAAACACGTTCACGGTTTTCCGGCGACTCGTCTTCAAAACCATGCTGCTGAAACTCTCGCGTAAGATCACCCGTTCGTTGGCGAGTCTGATGTCGCTTTTTAAGTGCTGTGCGGATCTTTTTGGACTTCTTGTTTTTAGCCATCGATCGCACCTCTAGCACAGTAAAGGATCAAGCTATTTCTCACGTCGTCGCAGGACCCGTAGTGTCGGACTCGTCGGTATTGGACGGCTCTACCGCGTTGGCAATTTGCTCGGAGGGCACTTGCGGCGTGTCAGTAGCACTTTCCGATGCGGCGGGTTGCGGGTGCACTGCTTCGTTGTCCGCAGTTGCGGGTGTGCTTTCATCGTCAGTGTTTACGTCATCTACTTCGCCGTCGCATGTCGGTGCAGGCTCGCTGTCGTCGTCCTTTGAAGATGCATTTGCAGAAAGAGGTTCAGGCATGGGGTGAACGGATGGGCCGATGATTTCGGTAAGTTCAACTTCTGACAGTTCTTCACGGTCAAGTAATGCCAGGGTTACGGTCTCAAGTTGCTGCCGATGCTCGACTAGGAATTCACCCGCTCGTTGGGAAGCGCGGTGCAAAAATAGCGTTACTTCCTCGTCAATCATCTCCATCGTGTGTTCACTGAATTGTCGTTGTGCGTGAATTTCTCGTCCTAAAAACGGATCTTCATCTGAGAGTTTGTAGTTAACAGGTCCCAGTTTTTCGCTCATCCCCCAACGCGTGACCATTCGTCGCGCCATGGAAGTTGCGCGCTCCAAGTCGTTTTCAGCGCCAACAGTTGTCTCATCATAAATGAGATGTTCGGCAGCTCGACCAGCAAGTAGTACAACAAGATGATCTTCGAGTTGCGTCTGCGACATTGAGACACGATCTTCTTCGGGTAGCATTTGTGTGGATCCGAGGGATCGTCCACGCGGTATGATTGTCACCTTATGTACGCGATCCGCACCTTTGAGCAACCAAGAAGCAAGCGTATGTCCCGCCTCGTGGTAGGCCGTCTTTTCCTTGTCTTCGGCAGATAGTACTTCTTCGCGTTTGGCCCCCATCAGGATCTTGTCTCGAGCGTAATCGAAATCAGACATGTCTACGCAAGTTTTATCGTGTCGTGCTGCCCACAAGGCAGCTTCATTGACCATGTTACGGATATCAGCGCCAGTAAGTCCGACTGTCCCGGCAGCTAGTCGATCGAGGTCCACGTCGTCGGAAAGCGGTACCTCACGGACATGGACTTTGAAAATCCCAGCGCGTCCTTTTTGTGTGGGCATTCCAACCGTGACATGACGATCGAATCGACCGGGTCGCAGCAGTGCTGGATCTAAAACGTCAGGACGATTTGTCGCGGCGATTACGATTGCTGAATCTGTGGTGGAAAAGCCATCCATTTCACTCAGAATTTGGTTGAGCGTTTGTTCGCGTTCATCGTGCCCTCCGCCCACTCCGGCGCCTCGTTGGCGTCCCACAGCATCGATTTCGTCGATGAAGATGATGGCCGGAGCGGACTCTTTAGCCTGTTGAAATAGATCGCGTACTCGACTGGCACCAACGCCGACGAACATTTGAATAAACTCTGAGCCGTTGATTGAGAAGAACGGAGTGCCAGCTTCCCCCGCTACGGCCTTTGCCAATAACGTTTTACCCGTCCCTGGAGGTCCGTTTAAGAGAACACCTTTGGGCACTCTTCCACCGAGCTTCTTGTATTTCTCGGGCGATTGTAGAAACTCAACGATTTCTAACAAATCCGCTTTGGCCGCTTTTTGTCCGGCTACGTCTTTGAATGTAATGGGGTGTTCCTCTTTGTCATATCGTTTGGCTGTACTCTTGCCAAATCCAGACAAGAATCCGCCACCCATGAATTGATTTTGACTGCGACGGTAGGAAATCCAAAAGAAAATCAAAATTACGATCGGTAACATGATCGCAATCATTAATAGAAACGATGCGGTATCGTCAGGTGGGAGATAGACGTATGCGACCGAGGGCAGCTTTTCGTTCCCGATATTCCCGTCGAGTAGTTGCTCTAATTGGCGGCGTGAACTGTCGTTAGGAGGAATGTCAACTTGTATCGTTAACTGTTCAGCAACCTCCTCGCCGTTGATGTTTGTTACAGTCTGCTCTTTATGAAAGGTGACTGTTGCGTAGTTGGACGTGGCAAGTTCGACGAGCTTAATATCTCCACGGTCGATTTTTGTGGTGGCATCGTTTTTGCTATCTGCAGCTGCAGTCAAGTAGTCGCGGAAATCGCTGTAACGTACCTTGGATGGGGTGGCCGTCCGCAACACAAACATGCTGATCAGCAGGATGATAAAGACGATCACCCAGATTCTAGGTAAGCCACTTCGTTGTGGGCGGTTCTGTGGGTCCTGTGGTTTCTGTTCCATCTGCGTTTAAGGTGCTCGTGTTAAATGAACTGCGAAATAATCGTATCGCTTGTGGTACCGGTAATTGGCCCCATGGATGTAATAATAGTTGATAAGGATGACGATTGGTAGATTTGCCGACTAAAGGCGAGGGTATTTTTGGTTGAATAGTGACGGCTATCCGGCCAAAGATACTCATGGTGTGCCAAATAGGGTATTGCCCAACTAACGCTCAGTATGATATGAAACCACGAGAATGCCAATAGGCAGCGATTTGTGGAGGGGTTGGAGGGTTGCCGTAATCGTTTTGATGTTGGTTTGAACCGCGGATTGCACCGACTATTGTTGATCAGCGATATTGCTGTAAAATTCGATTGCTGGGAAGAGAAAAGTTACCTCCAATACCGGGCGTGAGGTTAACACGTCGTGTCGGTGTGATTTTCATAGTGCCGAAAGTGGGTCCTTGCATTTCTACAGGGAGTACTACGCCGAGCCCTAAAGTGGATTGCGACTGCTGGGGTTGCTGAAGCGGCATCCACTGTTGAAGTCTGCTGGGCAGAGCTGATGGGTTTAGTGTTGCCGCTGACGGATCCGAATCAGGCGTTGCCATTTTCTCGGTACGTTGGGAATTGCCCCCCCGCTGGTACATGATCGGACTCGGAGACATGATCGGCTTCACCGAGTTTGAATCGATGTTGTGAGTAGGAGTTGACGCCACGACTCGAACCCAATTCACGAGGTTTGCAATCTCTTGAGATGTATCAATACCGAGGGCGGGTTGATTCTGTGCGCCGTGGAGGGTGGTGGCTGCCGTGAGTAGCGAACTGTTCTCTGGCTGAACTAGGTCGAGCGTGGTTAGAGTGTTGTATAAATTTCGTTGGCTAATGCGATGCGGTATAGGACGTTTTGCCGAGGTGCGGAAGAGTACGAATGTTGATTTTGGACTGGGTCCATGGCAACCAGCGAGTGCGCAGCGATTCAATAACAACGGTTGCACGGAATGGATGAATTGGTGGACAACGGCATCCGGGAACTGGTCGATTCGTTGGCGGACTTGATCAGAACCAATAATGCTCGTTGCTGCGGCAGGGCCAATTGATTGTGCGGCATGACTAGTAAACGGTGAACGTAATAAACCTAGGCGAACTTCGAGTCGTGTGATGGTCGCCGATCGACCGTCAATGGTGATGGCTTTATCAATTTGCTCTTGGGCTTGATCAAACAACCGCAATTGCATGCACCACTGCGCTAATGCAAGGCAGGCGGGGGCGTTGTTGCGAATTTGTGTGGCGCGGCGATAGGCATAGACTTCGAGGATCGAATCGCTCACAAACTCGACCTGATCGCTAGGGAAACGCAGTTGATTGCCGGAAGCATCGATTAATGTGTAATGTGTATTAATTCCGGGTGATTTGGTTATCGCACCGGTGAAAGTCTGCCCGTTGCGTAGTAGTACTACACTGTTGTTATTGGTAGTTGCAATCTCAACTGGCTCATATTGAGCGGCAGTTATTAACGGCCATGAAGCTGTCAGCAGGAATATCGTTAAGAATGCCGCAATACCGCGCTGACAGATTCGCTGAGCAACCGCCGCCGCGGTCGGAATGGATTCTAGGTGAAAAGCGCAGCGTGCGCGCAAAAAATGGCGAAGGGGTAGTTGCATGTGGCAAACAGTACTGCGTGGTGTAGCAAAGCGTCAATATCATTGTGATTGCTATAGACCATAAAAAGAGACCGCCGCGGGGGGTTTTTCTCGGTACTAGGCGCGCCTTATGATCAATTTCGGTTGTTTGTGAGTGACAATTATACATATAGACTTGTCCGCACCTACAACACTGATGCTCTTGATTCGGAAGTGAAGACAATTTGCAGTACAGAGTATCGGGTTTTATCGAAATAGACGAATGACTAATTCGAAAAAGGCTATGAATGTGATTCGCAACCGTGTGATATTTACAGGGCGTGTTCAAGGCGTCGGATTTCGATATGCTACCAACATGCAAGCTCGGTCTTATCGCGTAGGCGGTTACGTTCGTAATTTGCAGGACGGGACTGTTGAGCTGGTAATCGAGGGCGAACGCGAAGAGGTGGCATGGTTTATTGCGTCTGTCCAAGAACGAATGACTGGGGTGATTAAGGAAACAAACAAAACGATTGAGGTAGCAAGCGGTGAGTTTGCTGAATTCAGCGTCCTCTATTAGGCACATCTGAACGAAGTGGGTAGTGACTGCGTATTGTCGTTAATGCGTAGAAAGAAAATTCCAACCCAAAACGAACATAATTTTTTTTAAAGACACATTGGAAGACGAATGAACGTATCTATTCAAATGCTACAAAGCCTGTTGAATCAAGTTGGATCTTACGCACCTCTGGCACTGGACATTTCTCCTAAGTTGCAGAGTTGGCTGACACCGCTGTGGATCATTGGCGTCGGTTGTATCCTGGGATTGATCCTGATTGGCTTGAGTTGGGCACTATCTAAAGGGCTCAGTCGGGTCTCTGCACTAAATCAACTCGCTGAGAATCCGAGTAAATCTGCGATCGTTGTGTCCATTTTTGCTTTGGCACTGTGTGCCGTATTAGTTCCCTTCACTGTCGGGGCGGAAAAGATGCCATCGACAAGCAGCGGTGGTGCGGACTCGTGGGCCGATTTGCTAGCCGCAATCGTTGGCCTATATTTCGTTTGCTGGTTGGCGGGATATTCACTAGTGGTACTCGCTTGGAAACGTACTGCGCGTGAATTTACGATGGTGCTTCGTGAAGGTACTCTCTACCCGATCCTTATCATCGTGACGTTTATGGCCGCTGTGGGAGTTGTGGGAACTATCGCTGTGCAAGATCCAGGTGGAATCGTTCAAGCAGCGCTCGGTGTCCCACTAACCGGCACTACCAAACATGAATTTGCTGCGGCCGCGGGTGATAACGCGGCGGAATCTCGATCCACACATTCAATTGACTTTCACGCGAGCGAAGTCGCCGCTCTGGAAATTACAACCAATCAAAGTGTCAAAATCGCTTTTTGCCCGTTTGATCAAATAGAAGACGGAGTTATTCTCGAGGAAATTACCAGCGAAGATATTTACCGAGTTAATGCAGAGCGATCAAGTTTGTTACTAACGATTCCGTATCGAGATGCAGAAGATTCTTCGTTAGGCCGTCAATCACATATTACAAAAATCTATATTGAAAACTTGGGAATAGACACAGCCGAAGTAGCGTTCTATGTTCGCACCGGAACAGGATACGTAGAAGCAGAAACTATACTAATAACCGGATTTGGAATCTTAGCGCTCTTTTTGATCTATTTAGTACAGAGGATGGCGATGCCACGGCTGTTTGCGGTTGCCCTGTCGACCTATAAATCGGAAATCGCTCAACCGCTGTTTACTCTGATTGTTGTATTGGGCGTGATTGCACTAATAGGTTTCGTCTGGATTCCCTACAACACGTTTGGCGAAGACATCAAGATGCTCAAAGACGCAGGCTTGACGTTAATCCTTATCCTGAGCATCATCCTAGCTTTGTGGTCGGCTAGTACATCGGTTGCGGACGAGATCGAAGGGCGTACAGCGCTAACGGTATTGTCGAAACCACTCACTCGTCGTGCATTTGTGATTGGGAAATTCAGCGGAATCGTCTGGATGTTAGCCTTAGTTTACATCATTTTTGGTGTGGTATTTATTGCAGCGGTGTCCTATAAGCCCATTTATGACGCAACCGAGTCGTCGTTAGGCGTTCCGGACTGGCGGATATGTTTCATTGAGTCGATTCGCCTCGTGCCTGGATTAGTGTTGGCTTTCATGGAGGCAGTAGTGATAGCTTCACTTAGTGTAGCTATTTCCACTCGCCTGCCGCTGATGGCCAACATGACTATTTGTTTGGTCGTTTACGCTTTGGGCCACCTGACACCATTAGTTGTACAAAGTTCATTGTCAGGTTTTGCGATTGTGGAATTCTTCGGAAAATTAATTGCGACAGTCTTTCCAAACTTGGACCATTTCAATATCCAAGCCGCAATTTCTGCTGGCGTAGATGTACCGTTTGCATATCTTGGCTGGGCGTTTAGTTATTGCGCGATCTACAGCCTGATCGCAATGTTGCTAGCGCTCGTTATGTTTGAAGATCGCGACTTGACTTAGACGTCATTCGGTAACGCGTTGAGTTTTATAACACGGTTAGGCTTGACTCTTAGCAGTGTCGGTCGCGAAATGTGGCCCCTTGATAGCGTGTGGGGAAGCAGGCTTTTTGTTGCATATTTGATTGGCAATTTCAATAGCAACAGCCAATGCATCACGTCCGTCTCGGCCTGACACTTGAACCGCCCCACCCTTGATTATTGCTGTGGCAAAATCTTCTTGCTCCATTGCCAGCGGATTCCCTTCTGGTACAACGACTTCCGTTTTTGGTAGATAGTCAACAAAGAAGCGGGATTTCAGGTCTGTGAGTTCGTCTTCGCTTGTGTTGGGTAAATCGATTTGCAGCGAGTCTGTTTGTGTGCTTACATCAATTGTATATGCAGTACGCCTGTCAAAATCAATCTTGGTGGAACCCTGCGGTCCTTCGATTCGCATCGTGCGCTGTGGTTCACTATTAACACGCGACGCAGTCAAATTCGCAAAAGCACCGTTTTCAAACGTAAGGCGAGCGTTGGCGATATCTTCGTGTGGGCCTATAACAACGGAGCCGACGGCGTCAATCGCGGCGATCGGGCTATCGACGAGGGACAGTACAAGATCAATATCGTGAATCATCAGATCTAGCGTGACACCGATGTCTGTTGAGCGAAATGAATAATTACTAGTTCGTACGGCGTCGATAAACAATGGCGTAGCAACGTGATTAGCGACAGCCCTAAATGCGGGGTTGAAACGTTCAACATGGCCTACTTGCAATACCAATTGTTTGGATTCAGCTATCGCGATAAGTTTGTTCGCTTGGGCGATTTCGTATGAAATGGGTTTTTCAATCAGGAGGTGTTTGCCTGCATTGAGCAGTGTTTGTGCGACTTCAAAGTGGTAGAGCGTGGGTGTGGCGATAATAGCGCAGTCGATTTCGTCGACGATCTCTGAAATGTCCGCTGCACCGCGGACGGAAAATTCTTCGGTTGCGACGTGGCGCGCGGCAGCCACGGGTTCGACAATGGCTACCAGATCGAACAGACCGCCACAATTAACGAGATTGGTGTGGTATGAGCCCATTCCACCTATTCCCACAACAGCGATGCGAGGTTTGCTCATGCTGCATCCCTTCGGCCAGGACGGGACCGGCCATTGCGACCGTCATTCATTTTATCGATGAAATTAAGGATGTGGTTTACGCTAGGCACCAATTGGTCTTGTCCATTGAGAGTATCGAGGACAATTTGCTTGTCCACTCGCTTACGGAAGATAAGTTTAAAGGCGGCGTTGAGTGCCCTGATTTCTTCTGCATGAAAGTTATTACGTTTCAATGCGATGACATTTACCGCTCGCGCTTTTGCCGAGTTTCCATCGACGATTGTATATGGCGGTACATCCTTAAGGACTCGACTCATGCCACCAATAAAGCTGTACGCTCCGATGGTCACAAAATGATGAACGGCCACGGCGCCAGAAATGTTCACATGATCGCTGATGTGCACATGACCGCCGAGTAAAACGTTGTTCGCCATGATGATGTAATCACCTAGGCGACAGTCGTGAGCCACGTGACTACAGGCCATGAAATAACAGTTGTTACCTATGGAGGTAATGCCATCTTCTTTTTCCGTAGCGCGATTTACCGTCGTGTATTCTCGAAACGTGTTATTATCTCCGATGACGACCTGCGTCGGGCTGCCTTGATAGGAGATGTCTTGCGGTTCAGCGCCAATAACCACGCCAGGGAACAAATGATTGTTACGGCCAATTGTGACATGACCGGTTAGCGTGACACGATTGTCCAGTACGGTACCCTCACCAATCTTTACGTGTGGACCGACAACGCAAAAGGGACCAATGGTAACGTCGTTTGCAATGGACGCGGCAGAGTCTACTTGAGCCAATTTCGATATATTCTGTGTCATAGTTGTGATTTCTGTGGGTTAGGCACACTCGGCCAATGTGTTACTCAATTTGTGTTGGCAGAGAATTTGGCGTACCAACTCTGCGTTGAGTCGATGTCCGGTGTGATATGCCTCAAAATCGCCGTATAGATCAACTCCCGCGAGTGCTAAGTCACCGACCATGTCGAGTGCTTTGTGTCGTACGCACTCATCCTCAAATCGGAGAGAATTGTCGACCGGACCGTTTTCATCAAACACGAGCAGATCAGCGGTAGTCACTCGTAACCCTCGCCCGCTAGCCTGCATCTGATCTGCTTCTGATTGCAAGACAAAGGTCCTAGCCGTGGCCAATTCCCGTTGAAAAGAAGCTGGACAGACGTCAATGGAAAATGTCTGAGGGGTGATTGGACTTTCGTTGCCATAATCAAGTTGATAGGACAGAGACATTGTGGCAGCGGTTTTCGGTGGTCGAACCTCAATCCAGGCATCGTTATCAACAACGCGAATCGTCGACTCAATGGTCAACGCCGGCCGCATGTTCTCCTGAGGAACGATACCAGCGTGTAATAGGGCATCAACAAACGGCATGCTGGAACCATCAACGCCCGGCATTTCACTCCGAGACGCCCAGATAAAGCAGTTGTCGATTTGCAGTCCAGCTAGTGCCGCGACGACGTGCTCTACCATGTCAACGTGAGCCCCGTTTGTAAGAAGATTTGTACGTCGGGGTACTTCTTGGCGATACTGGACGTCAACGGGTATAAGAACTTCTTGCCCGTCCTCAGTTCGCAAAAAGACCAAGCCTGTTTCCGTTGGCGCGGGACGAAATTCCAGCGTCACATCTACACCACTCCAAAAACCAAAGCCTGTCACGATAACCGTGGAGGCGATGGTTTGTTGTGGTCTGTTGTAGGACAGGTGAGGATTCATGCGTCGGTTAATAATCTGTATTCACGATGTCTGCCTGATTTGACCTAGCCAGCATTTTATGCTGGCCCTAGTGCGATAGGCTTCTGACATCGTGAATTTGTTGCCCTTTAGCGAGGAACTGTTGTGGAAGGGTTGCTGACACTGGCCGGCGCGGCGGCTGCATTTTCCTTATTGACAGCGTCCACAATATACTTCGTGATATTGAGGCTGCGTTGATAGACAATATCGCGATTGACTCCCTTAAGCACCGATTCGCGACTTTGCGGATTAATCGCTTTACTGTCATAATTCAGAACCAAACTGATACCATTGCGTTCGCAAAAAGTGGCTATGGTCTTCTGCACTCCGGTGTAGCATTCGTGAAACACCTTGGCTTCTTTCTGCAAAACCTTTTTACGTTTGAGCTGCATTTGCACTTGCACATCAGATTGTATTTTCGCAATGCGTTCTTCGAGCTGCGAATATGCAGCTGTGCCAGGATTGTAGCCCTGTAGCTCTTCGACCATCGAAGTGACCTGTTTCCGAGCAGTTTCGAGCGTCTTGTCAAACTGATTGATTTCCACTTGAATGGAATCAAGCATCGATTTGAATTTGGTGTTGTTTTCCATGACAACGGCAATGTCGACAACGGCCACAGTTGTTCCGGTACGGGGTTGTTGAGCCAGAATAGTATTGCCAGTATTGGTACTGCAAATAGTAAGACAAATGGCGGTTAGACTAACTAATAATAGGTGATTTTTCACAATCAGCACTCCTTGCTGCATCTCGTATATGGGTTACGGAATTTCCCGTCCCTAGGAAACTCACTGTTATGTTTATTGCTAATCGCCCTAAACGGCGCGAGATTAAACTGTTTTGCTAGGAAATTAACAATTAATTGCCGCTGTTTTCAACGACCCGACCAACGTTATTAGTCTTCGTTTAAACACCAACGTGGAGTATTTTGCCGAGAAACGGTAAGTGGGTAAAGACCAATCTGCGAAGAAAGTGCGAGGAGGTCGATAAAAATCGCCCGCCAGTCCGCCTACGGTGCGCGGATTTACCGGTTAAACTCTGAAGACTTTAGGGAACTGAGTGTGTTAGCGGGGTGAGCCGAGAGTGATGGTGAGTGTCAGTTCTTTTCCGGCTCGTAAAACTTTCACCGGCACCTTGTCGCCCGCTTTGAATTTTCGCAGGGCGCTGTCAAAATCTTCGATTCCGCCGATCTTGTATTTCCCCAAGCCGATCACGATATCTTTGGGCTTGATCCCCGCCTTTTCCGCGGGGCCATTGGTTGCCACTCCGGTTAATGGCAAACCATCGGCACTGTCTGAGTAGTCTGGAATGCTGCCGAAATAGGGGCGGTCGCCGCCCGTGTTTTCAACGTTTCGCTTCTTTTCCGCTTTTTTGAAATTTGGTCGTTCGTCGGCCTGTGCGATCGCCACAATGATCTCAGTTGTCAAAGCGGTTATGCGGTCCATGCCCTCGAAGTTTATCGTCTTGAAATCGTCACTCGGGCGATGATAAAACTCATGCAAACCTGTAAACAAATGTAAAACGGGAATGTCCTTAAGATAGAATGATTGGTGGTCGCTGGGGCCGACGCCTTCTGGCTTGCGTGTCATTTCAAATTTAGCGGTATCGTTAAGTTTGTCCAACAGTGGATCCCAAACGTCCGACGTGCCAGTACCGGTGACGATCAGTTTGTTATCTGTGAGTCGCCCGACCATGTCGAGGTTGACCATCGCGATTGTTTTTTCTAACGCGATTAGCGGTTCTTTGACATAACGAGCACTCCCAATGAGTCCACGTTCTTCAGCGGAAAATGCGATAAACACGACTCGTCTGCGAGAGGGTGTCTTGCGCGAAACAAGTTGTTGGGCAATTTCCAATAGCGCTGAAGTACCGCTGCTATTATCATCCGCTCCATTATGGATGTCTTTGGTCCAAGGAGCCAATGACCCCCGTCCGCCATAACCGAGATGGTCATAATGCGCGCCGACCACTATGGTTTCATCTTTCAAGTCACCGACACCTTCGAGTATCCCCACAACATTTTTTACTTCGGTCTTAGTTTGTATTAGGGAAGCCTCTCCCTTGGCGGTCCAGTTAGCGATGGCGCCAACAATGGGTTTTAAGGTTGTGTCGATTTCCGTTTCAATTTCAGTCAGGGACTTGCCAAACGCACGTTGGATCATGGGTTCAATAGTGGCGCGGCGCGCAAAAAACACTGGCATGCTTTTACGAGTTGAGTTCATTCCCGCGCCATTGAAGTTCAGAATAGCATCGCCGTCGCCACCTAAGTCGCTCGCCGTGTCTGTAATGCTGCTCGATATCTGCGCCAATGTTTGATTGTGTTTGGTGAGATCATCCTGAGTTGGGTCATCGATTTTGCTAAACTTCTGTTGTTCCGCGGCGAGCTGACCGGCGTATTGGGATAGGGCGTGTTTCAAGCCGGACAGATATTTTGAAGCTTCGGTGGCATCATTGACCATGATGACGGCGACCGCGCCATGCTGAAATGCTTGAGAGAACTTTGAGCGAAATGTTGCATGTCGCGATGATTTAGTACCATCAAATGGGCTGTCCGCGTCTGATTGTTGGGGTTCCTTTCGTAGCAGCACCACGACTTTACCCTTAACATCTATGTTGGCATACTCGTCGTAACCTAGGGCTGGGGCTTGAATCCCATAGCCAACAAAGACAAGGTCACCTTGGAACTTGCCACTGGCGCCAATTGCCAATGGGTTAAAATCGAAGCCAAGCGTGAGGTCAGTTGATTCGATGGTATCGTTCTCACCCGACGGCCCCGATAGTTGTAATTGGTTGTTAGCGGGTTTTCCCAGTTTGATGTCCGTTGATATCTCAAATTTCTGGAAAGGCGTGCCGTTGTAGGAGTCCGTTTTCAAGCCAAGTTGGCGAAAATGCGATGCGATATAGTCAGCAGCTTTGTTGATGCCGTCTGTGCCAGGCCCCCTGCCTTCGAGTTCGTCGGAGGAAAGGTACTTGACGGAATTTGTGAGTCGCTGCTTAGAGGACAACGAATCAGATTCTTTTTCAGCCGACTGAACGTTTGCAGTCGCAACGCTAAATAGAGCGCTGACCGACACGACGCCCGCAATTAAAAAGAGAAGTTTGAATGTTCTAGTGCTCAGTAATTTGTGCACACGATACGTTTTAGATGGATCAATGTTCATAAGCTCAATGGGGGTACATTGTTTGTGGGTCAACTTAGATAAAGTAGGTTTTCGTTGTGTGTTTTTGTTAGAGGATGTGTGTGGATGCGGC
>DTSG01000103.1 GCA_012965455.1 Planctomycetaceae bacterium
AGACAACCATGTCGACTTGATCTTCCAAAGTTATCAATGAATTGGAAAAGTCGATCCGTAAAGGGCCCTGACAATGGATTGACATTCGTCCTGGATTGGATTCGCTATTGGCGGGATTTTTCTTCGCAAAGAGATTTTGGTCAATCACTAAACGCACAAAATCTACGTCGATAAGCTCAATGGAATCAATTTGTGATACAGGACTAGTACTTTCACTCGCAATACGCGATGGTTCTATTTCTTTGAGGTTAATTACTAGGTCGCGGCCTTGACCCTCATGATCTCCATATTGGAAATGAACGTCGTGGGTTGTCCAAATTCGGTTTTTTTCAAATTGGATATTGCGAGTCTCAACTCGAAAAGCATCCTTTGCATTGGGTTGGGATTCTCTGCTATGGATTAAAACATCACCGATCAAACGGCCAGTCGGAATGGTATCTGTAGCATTGGATTCATTGAGAATATTAGCGGAAATGACAGCGCCATTAACGGCGTTCAGAGTAATGATCCGCTGCGAATCGCCTGCTGTGGTTGGATCACTATCGGCATTTCGGTCTACAGTGGAATCCACGTGGTCTTGAAAAATAACATAGGTGCAGGGCTTGATAACAAACTCATCGCCGTTGCGTTGGTATTCTTGAAAAAGCAAAATTCCATGGCGGGTTTCAATCGCTTTTGGATGCTGTAGCTGCCAAGCGTTTGGTGGAAATAGTGTTTTGAGGGTCTGCCGATGATCGGAGGGGGTAGTCTGCCAAAATTCGTTGTCGTCGCTGATCTCCATCGTGTGATAGGTAGGTTCAATTGTTGAGGCAAATGTAAGCGCATAAGTACAATAGGCAATCGAAACGCCAACAAGGCAAGCAAAGGTACCAACGAAACGGCGGATCACAATTGGTCCTCCGGTAGGTGACATGGATAGTATTGCTCAACGAGCCCCTGCCAACGATCGGTTTTACGTAGAATCATTTCGACCAGCTCGCGGACGGCTCCACTCCCCCCGCTGGTTTGGGTTACGAAATCAGCCTCGGCAAGTACTTCCGGCGCCGCGTCAGCAACAGCCACTCCTAATCCAACAGCAGAAATGACGGGCATGTCGGTTAAGTCATCACCGACGAAACATACTTGATCTAGGTTGAGGTGTAGGCTCTTTATTAACTCAATCGTAGCAGGCAATTTGTTTTCAAAACCTTGTCGAACAATATCTATTCCAAGTTCCTGGCAGCGGACTTTGACAATATGGGAAGTTCGAGCTGTTAATACACCAAATTGAAAACCAGCGCGTTGCCACATTTTTATCCCTAATCCATCGCGGATATGAAACTGTTTTGTTTCGATACCTTTATTGTCGAAACCAATGGCGCCATTGGTCAAAACACCGTCTACATCGGACAAAATCAGCTTGATGTTTTCGATAGTGGTGCTAGACATCATGATTTGCTGGGACTATCCGAGGTTGATATCTTAATGACGGTTGCATTTTCGTTTACAGATTGTGTTGGATAAAAGGCAACGGTGTCTGTGATATCGACTAATCCAACGGGCTCACCAGCGTCATTCGTGACAGGCAACTCACTAATGCGTCTGGCACTGAATATTTCCACAGCATCCGCTAACATTCTAGTATCGGATATCGTAATCGGATTGGCTGTCATGTAATTGCCAATCGGAGTATCGAAATTGGTGTCGTTGTTTTGTTCGAGCATTCGCGCCAAATCACTGTCGGTAAATAGGCCTGTTAACACGCCAGCACTGTCAATGAGCATAATTGCGCCCGTTCGCCGCCCAGGCATACTACTTGCCACAAATACATCTCGGATGGTTTGATGTTGCTGTGCTACTCGGCATTCTGCTAGCGGTCGCATTACCTCACGGACACTCGCAAGCTTACGTCCTAACGACCCTCCTGGATGGAATTGAGCAAAATCTCTTGCGGTGAATTGTTGAAGTTCGCTGGTGACTAGCGCCAAGGCATCTCCCATTGCCAACATTGCAGTGGTGCTTGTGCTTGGTGCGAGCCGCAGCGAGCCTGCTTCATGCAGAATTCCTAATGGTAGGACGATACTGGATTGCCGAGCTAGAGTATTGTTGAGACTTGATGTGATGGCGATGCGAGGGATTTCTAGAGCCGCTAACTCGGAGAGCAGTCGAGTGATCTCTTCCGTTTCACCACTGTAAGATAGCAGCAGTACGGTATCATTGCCTTGGATACGGCCTAGGTCTCCATGAATCGCTTCACTGGGATGTAGGAAATGAGCGGGAGTCCCAGTTGAAGCAAACGTCGCGACAAGTTTTTGGCCGATGAGTCCTGCTTTGCCGATGCCGATGACAATCAGGCTGCCGGTTGTTTGTGAAATTGCTGCAACGGCATCACAAAACTGCTCTGGTAGATTATCCCCTAAATGTGTTAGCGCAGATGCTTCGCTAAGAATAATTTCTTGGGCAAGTCGTATTTGTTCAAATGTGTTCAGGTGTTTTGCAGGGGTAACTGAAACACGCGCGGGAGTACTCATCGAAACGTCGTTCCTTACGGTTTTATTGCGCAGCAGAGGTCCATCGTTTGGAATTATCAGACTGCGTAGAGATTTTACCGCAGAAAGCGATTTGGGAGCAATGCTGTTATCAATCGACCATATTCGCTGCGCAGCAGGAGGTAGACTTGGTCTACTTATGAACGCAAATGATAGTCGTGTTTAGGCGTTAATCTATAGCGTCGTTCGAAGTTTTTCAGCGTTGCCGGCTTGGCCGAAAGCGACCATGCGAGCGACACAAACTTGCTTCATTGCTGCACGGGCTGGCTTGAGGTAAGCCCGAGGGTCAAATTCCGCTGGGTTTTCAGTGAGTACCTTACGGATTGCTCCAGTCATTGCCAGACGATTGTCGGTGTCGACATTGATTTTTCTAACGCCGGAACGAATTCCACGTTGAATCTCTTCGACAGGGACACCGTAGGTTTGCTTCATGTTCCCACCAAACTCGTTGATGACGTCTTGTAATTCTTGAGGCACGGAAGAACTACCATGCATCACGAGGTGTGTGTTGGGGAGGCGAGCGTGGATTGCGTCGATGCGATCCATCGCAAGTACTTCACCGTCAGGCTTACTAGAGAATTTATAAGCACCGTGACTTGTGCCGATAGCAACGGCCAAGGCATCAACACCGGTAGCAGCAACGAATTGTTCCGCTTCTTCGGGATCGGTTAGTAGTTGTTCTCGTGATAAAACGCCCTCGGCACCATGTCCGTCTTCCTGATCGCCCATGCCTGTTTCTAGTGAACCTAAACATCCCAATTCACCTTCAACTGAAACACCTTGTGCGTGTGCTAGATCAACGACTTGCTTGGTCACGTCCACGTTATATTCGTAACTCGCTGGAGTCTTTCCATCTGCTTCTAATGATCCATCCATCATGACAGACGTAAAACCGTTTTCCATAGCACTGACACACGTGTCGACGTTGTTACCGTGGTCCTGGTGCATGACAACAGGGATATGAGGATAGAGTTCAACAGCCGCTAGCATCAGGTGTCGTAAGTATGCATCTTGCGAATATCCGCGAGCACCTCGGGATGCCTGTACGATGACTGGAGAATCAGTCTCTTGTGCTGCTTCCATGATGGCTTGGATTTGTTCCATGTTGTTTACGTTAAATGCAGCAACGCCATATTCATTTTCAGCTGCGTGATCCAAAATGACACGTAGGGGAACCAAAGCCATGTGTTTACTCCTTGAGAGCTATTATGTGAGAAGACTTGTAATTGCAGCGTGGGATGACCAACTGTCGACCATCTCTTTTTCCCGCTTGTTCAACAATCATTATTATTGGACAATCGAATATCCTCAAGCGGGTGAAACGCAAGATTGTGGGGTTCCTCGAAAAGTAACGATCGGGTGTTATTCGAGTGGAGTTTCATTCGGAGCGAAAAGATCGTCGTATTGAGTGTGCACTAAGCGCATTAACAGCAAGTGATTGGTTTTTTCGTCGTCATCGTTGATCACAAAGAATTGCCGACCTAAGCCTTTGTTATGAGAATCGGCACTGAGCAGCAACGATTCCCCGGGGGATATCAATGCCGTAATCGGAACTGCGTCGTATTGTTTTACAGCACGCTGTGTTTTAAGTAACCACGCCCCATCTTGCCCGGTGAATTCAGCCCGCGGATTTCCGTGGTGGATTTGCGGGATCAACTCGATTCTGACTCGTCCATCACCTTGAGGGTATGTCTTGATTTGAAATTGGCATTGAGCCTGACTGAAACGTTCGGCCGCGGAGTATTGGGAATCTGAAGTAATCACAGTAATGTTATCTTTAACGGATTTGCTCATCACAATTTGCCCCGCTTGCCCCGCTCTAAATTGAAGGCGTTGATTGCGATTTTCTAAGTTTAACCTCAAACTGCCAGTCAGCGCTTCCAAGTCTACGGTGTTGGCGTCGCCGTTGATGAGTTCGTTGAGAGAATCAGGCAGTGAACCCGCGATTAATCCGCAGCGGATTCCATTTTGCGAAAGCCGTTTGCGGGCGTCCGCAGATAAATGCGTTTCGTCGACATCTGACCACAACGTGGAATCACTACTGTTTGTATTTGCTGTAACACGTATGAATGCAACTTCGAGAATAATGGCGTCACGGGCCAGTTGTGGAGCGGGGCAAATTGTGATGAGCAAATCCGTTAAAGATAACATTACTGT
>DTSG01000104.1 GCA_012965455.1 Planctomycetaceae bacterium
GGTGTTGCCGACAGCGTCAGTACATCCACATTGTTGACAACGTTCTTCAACCGCTCTTTAATTTCAACTCAAAATGCTGTGCTAGATATGGCAGCCGAATTGTTGGAATTGCAAGCCAATCGCCAAGCTCGACCAGGTATCGAATTCCACGAAGACTCAAATTGGCAACAAGAATTTGATGCATCATTTCCCTATGTAGAAACCGCCGATCAGTTAAGTGCCATTGAAGATATCAAAGAAGATATGCAGAGCCGGCGTAGCATGGACCGCTTGCTGTGTGGTGACGTTGGATTCGGCAAAACGGAAGTCGCGATGCGAGCTGTTTTCAAAGCTATCGACAGTGGTTACCAGGTTGCCGTGTTAGTACCAACGACGATCTTGGCGGAACAACATTACCACACGTTCAAAGACCGCATGGCACAGTTCCCGATCAAAGTTGCTCGCTTAAGTCGCTTTGCTTCAACCGCAGAACAACATGAGGTCGTGCGGGGACTACGACAAGGCAGCATTGATGTCGTCATTGGCACGCACCGAGTGGCATCTAAGGACGTACAATTTGCAAACTTGGGACTAGTCATCATTGATGAAGAGCAACGTTTTGGAGTTGAAATTAAAGAGCGGTTGAAGAACGTTGTCAACAATGTGGATGTACTGACGCTGTCGGCAACACCGATTCCAAGAACCTTACATATGGCGATGGTCGGCGTACGTGACATTTCAAATTTACTGGTCGCACCAGAAGAACGCGTGTCGATTGAAACACGCGTTGTCCGCTTTCAAGAAGAATTAGTCCGCACAGCGATTCAACGTGAAATAGACCGCAACGGTCAAGTGTTCTACGTCCACAACCGCGTTCACGATATTGAATCCGTTAAACGGCGATTGCAGAGGATTGTACCGCAAGCACGTATCGAAATCGGTCACGGTCAAATGAAGGAGTCAGACTTAGAGCAAGTCATGGTTGGCTTTGTGAATCATGACTATGACATACTGCTGGCGACCACCATCGTCGAAAGCGGTTTGGATATTCCCAATGCAAACACAATCTTTGTGGATGACGCCAATCGATATGGACTGTCAGATTTACATCAATTGCGTGGCCGCGTAGGTCGCTACAAACACCGCGCTTATTGTTACATGCTCGTCGATAAACACAAACATATTACTCCTGATGCGGCACGTCGGCTACGCGCTATCGAGGAGTACAGCGAGATGGGAGCAGGGTTTGCGATTTCAATGAGAGATCTGGAAATTCGTGGAGCTGGTAATTTATTAGGGCCTCAACAAAGCGGCCACATTGCCACGGTGGGTTATGAATTTTATTGCGGACTGCTCGAAAAAGCCGTGCGACAACTTAAAAAATTACCGCCCAAGCTGGCAGTCGATGTTGAATTGGACCTGCCGGTTGACGCTTATCTGCCTCATGATTATGTAACCGATATCCGAGCACGCATCGATTTTTACCGTCGGCTTTCAATAATATGTGAATTTGGTGAAATTAGTGAGCTTGAAACCGAATTAAAAGACCGCTTTGGCCACTTGCCAACTTGTGTAACCCAACTGCTCGAATTGTCCGAAATTCGCTTAGAAGCTGCACTTTGGCAGATTGCCGCCATCATCAATGACGATGGTTTTCTACGTATTCGATACACCGATGCGGCGCGTATCAAACAACTCGCACGCAATTCAGCTATCAACCTGCGAATTGCGGATGATCGCACTGCCTACGTGACGGTCCCCAAAACCGTTTCAGAAGGTGCTTTGATGATCGAGTTCGTTAAATCGCTGTTGCAGCCATAGCCCCGAAAACCCTACAATCCCCGAGAATTTATTGTGTATTGACCCTTGAGGGATTTAGGTTACGGATGATTGACGGAGTTAAACTACGACAAGGATTTATATGTACCATCGCCGGGCTACTCGGGCTTATCGCCTCCGCGCTACTTGCTCAAACGGTTCCCCAACAGACCCCTATTTATCCTGAGGGTTATCCAACAGCAACGCAGCTACAGCATCAACAGAACCCGCGAGTGGCAAATCTTCCCCGCAGCCGTAATCCCCAAGCTGCTCAGCAGCCGCAACGCCGCCGGCAACCACCGCTGCAAACGCCTAAGTTGTTTAAGCCAACAACCGTACTAGCGACCGTTGGGTCCGAGTACATCATGGCTGGTGATTTATTGCCGCGAGTCGAAATGGTGATATGGAACTTCATTCAAGATATTCCTCCGGCGGAGTTAACCAAGTACCGTGACGACATTGCGCGACAAAAAGAAATCCTCTTAACGACGCTGTTACAACAAGCGATTGACGCCAAAGTCCTGTACGTGGCATTTCGCAAATCATTGAAACCAGAGGAACTGAAAACGTTAGATGAACGAATCGACTCCGTCTCCTCCGCAGCTTTCGACGGTGCCCTTGAAGAAATGCTGCCGCGCGTCAAAGCCGCTGACAAAAAGCAACTCAAACAACTTCGTCAAGAAGATATGCACTTAGCCCAATTGAGCATTTTAATGGTCGCCGACGAAGCTGAGACGATGCATGAGCTCGATCAGATTCTCCGCCGCTTTGGATCTTCCTACGCCATGGAAAAGATGAGGTTCGCGGAAGTTAATTTCGGCCGCCAATTGATCGTACAAAACGTGAACTTGCAAGAAGAAATCACCCATCGGCAAATGCTGGACTACTATAACAAAAACATAGCCGATTATCAATTTAACACCAAAGCACGCTGGCAACAAATTTCAGTTCTATACAAAAACCACCCGCAGCAAGAAGCCTACCGGCTTGTTTGTGAAATGGGAAACCGAGTGTTAAATGGTGCTCCGTTTGCTGAAGTTGCCAAACAATTGTCAGAAGATCTAAAAGCAAAGAATGGTGGCAATTATGATTGGGTTGAACCAGGCAACCTCGTTAGTAAACAATTAGACCAAGCGATCTTCAACTTACCGGTGAATCGCATGAGTCCAGTCATCAGCGACGACAAAGGTGTGCATATCATTCGAGTGGTTGAGCGAACCGTCGCCGGCAAGCAGGCATTTGTCGAAGTGCAAAATGACATTAAAGACCAACTGCGGATTATCCGCCGCAATGAAACTGTGCAAAAATACATTGCAAAAGTCAAACTGCAAGTCCCCGTCTGGAACAGTCTCGCCCAGTAGCGGTAGTTCTCCTACCGCACCGTCAATACAAACACGGTTGTTGCGTCCACCACGTTACCGGCAAGCAACGATCGGGACGAGCGCTACGGATTGCCATATTCCGACGCCGATAAACGCTGCTGGATAGGTCGTTTTTCTATGACCGGCGGACTCTCCACCCCTACTTTAATAACACCACCATGCTGGTATACTAGACGCCATAAAGATTAAAGAAATACTACATGGTAGGCTTCGAAAGAAGTGTTATTTTTACAGGCGAAATGAATGTCGGATACAGCGAAATTAACGTTAGGCGAACAGGAGCTTGAGCTACCTATTATTGTCGGTTCCGAACAAGAACGTGGACTCGATATTAGTAAACTTCGAGGAGCTACTGGTGCCATCACACTGGACGAAGGCTTTGTAAATACCGGCTCCACTCAAAGCGGAATCACCTTCCTTAATGGCGAGCAGGGGATCTTACGTTACTGTGGATATGCCATCGAAGACATCGCCGAAAAATGTGACTTCATCGATACCTGCTATCTGCTGCTACACGGTGAATTGCCAAACGAACAACAACGCGAATCCTTCCGCAGCGGAATCATCGCCGAAATGGCTATCCCCAGTGGCGTTCAGGACTTAATACGCAGTTTCCCCACGTCTGCCCATCCGATGGCAATCATTTCAGCCGCAATTCAAGCACTTTCTACCCATCGAGCCGATCAAATGGATCCACTCGATGCTGATCAAGTGGCCAGCGCCACCCAAGGCCTGATCGCGGCCTTACCAACGATCGCCGCCTACAGCCACCGCCATACTGCCGGGCAAACCTTCATCGCTCCTAATCCAGAATTGGGATACGTGGAAAACTTCCTCACAATGATGTTCGCCGACGAAAATGGTGAATATGAAATCGATCAAGATTTCGTCGACGCAATGAATCTACTGTTGATAGTCCATGCTGATCACGAACAAAACTGTAGCACCTCGACCGTCCGCATGGTCGGTTCTGCAAATTCAAATCTCTACGCGTCGATAGTCGGCGGCATCTGTGCCCTGTGGGGACCACTGCACGGCGGAGCTAATGAAGCCTGTGTCAAAATGTTGAAGATGATTGCCGACGACAATAATGACGTCGCCAAATATGTAGCGAAAGCACAAGACAAAGACGATAACTTCCGCTTAATGGGCTTTGGACATCGCGTCTATAAAAACTACGACCCGCGTGCCAAGATCATCAAAAAAGCATGTGATGTGCTACTGGAAAAACTAGACCTAGATGACCCGCTCTTCGAGATTGCACAGTCACTGGAAAAGGTTGCCTTGGAAGACTCTTATTTCGTAGATCGCAAGCTATACCCGAACGTCGATTTTTATTCGGGTGTGATTTATCGAGCGATTGGTATTCCTGTTGAAATGTTCACCGTCTTATTCTCGCTGGGACGCCTACCAGGGTGGCTCGCACACTGGCAAGAAATGCACGCTTCACCAGGCAAACGCATTTGTCGTCCGCGACAAGTCTACACGGGTCCTACCGCCCGCGAAATTCAGTAACACTGCTCTTAAGTGCGGACGAATTTACTCGTAAATTACGAATTTCCAGTAGCTGCTCACAATCGCTACAACTGGTTTATCTGCTTAATTGACAGGTTCATAGCTTTCTCAACCTCTCTCGCCGTAGCCCTTTGTACGCGCCGATAACAAAAGTACGGATATTCTCCGACGAACACTTTTTTTGTTAGCCGCGTGCATGGAAGCCTACGAATGATTTTTTGTCTTAATAATAGACTATTCCAATCGATCATTGCGACAACCATTGGAATACTAATCGCTAGTCAGGCGACAGCCGCTGAGCCGACTGCGCGCCCAGTCCAGAATCGCCAACCTGTTATCAGCAGCGTCTGTTTGCAAACCGCGGGGGATCTCATGGCGACCGCCGGCGATGATCACATCGTACGGATCTGGAATTTAAAAACTGGAACGCAGGTGCATGAACTGCACGGACACAACGGCTGGGTTCGCACAGCCAAGTTCATTGGAAACTCAAATATTCTGGCAACCGCAGGCGACGATGGTCAAGTCATTCGCTGGGACTGTGTCAGTGGGCAACAACTAGACGTGCTGCTTACACTTGACCATGCCATTTGGCGTATCGCTGTAAACCCTCAAGCCACCCAACTAGCGGTCGGTGGATTCACGTCGACCGTGACCGTCGTTGATTTAGCCGATAAACAGATCACGCAGCAGCATCAGCATCCCACATCGGATATACGCGGCCTAGCGTACTCCACAACTGGTGACCGCCTGGCCTGTGGTGGCCGCGACGGAATGATTCGCATCTGGTCCACAACAACCGCCGCGCTACTTGCTACGGTGACAGCTCATCAACGGAGAATCCGAGACCTCAGCTTTATCAAATCCGATTCGCATATCGTCAGTATCAGTGATGATCGCACCCTCCGCGTAAGCCCACTTACCGCCGATCCAACTGGCAAAAATCCGGGATATTCCATCGCACTCGAAAAACAACTTCCGTTTGCATTGACCGTGTGCGGAGCTGCACAAGTTGCCATTGGCAGCAGCGATAACCAAATTCACCTCTGGAATATCGACACCAAACAACAAACTCGCATTTTTCAAGGCCACACCGGCAGCGTCATCACGCTAGACTTTTCACCCTCAGACGACGGCCGCACAGGACTACTCGTTTCCGGTAGTTTTGATACGTCCATTCGCACGTGGCAAATAAAGAC
Source organism: Planctomycetaceae bacterium (assembly GCA_012965455.1). GTDB lineage: Bacteria > Planctomycetota > Planctomycetia > Pirellulales > Pirellulaceae > UBA721. The sequence continues at coordinate 5,894 of DTSG01000104.1, forward strand.
TAATACAGAAGAAGCAATTCGAGTCAGTAAACAATCCACTGCTAATCGTAAATAGCTCTACCATTTTCCCCGCTCTCCTAAAACACGTCCATGAAACGGTTATTCTCAAAATTCGCACGACAGCCTAAGCAGTACGCTGGACCTGACCAACGCCGCGACACTGTCCGCTTGAGTAAATTCGAATTACTCGAACAGCGGTGTTTGCTGGCCGCAGATCTACTAAATCTAGGGGTGGTCTACCATGAACGTGACCTCGGATCCGATCAGACAGGTGACACATTCGAAGTGACGTTTGCTGGCGGTGCCCAGAGTTCCGAATTAACTCGGCTCATCATCAACAGTGACCATGATCAACTCGGGTTTGGCTCTACCGACATTATTTTTGATACGCTCGCGGGAGGACTAGGAGCAGATCAAGCAATTCCACTGTCCGTGAAACAATGGACCGTGCAAAATCCACTGGCCACCCTAACGACGCAAGTCAGCGATGGTGGAAGTTCGATCATTGTAACGCTACAGGGATTCCAAGCCGGAGATCGCCTGATATTGGAAGTCGATGTTGACGAAGTTGAGTTTCTGAACCCCCGCGAGACAGACCTCACGATTATCAACTCAGGTATTGACCCGATCACGTCGGGCGTCGAATTCCAAGGTGTTCGATTATCTGCTGAGTTCTCCGCACCCGGCTATAAAGACACAGGCGGGATGACTCTATTTTGGAACGCCTATGATCCCGCTCGCACAATAAGCGGCCTCGACATTCCCGCCGACAACGCCGCTGGGGCTCGTGACCGAACCGCAGGCGCTTTCATTTCAATACAACAACAGCAATCGCCTTCGTCAATCAGCGGTTCTGTTTTCATGGATACAAATAACGACCAACAACGTAACGCAGAGGATTACCCACTTAGCAATGTTCAAATCGAATTATGGAAAAATGAAGCCGGTAGTTATGTCCCCACAGGACAAGTCCAATACACTGACGAAGCTGGTGCGTATGGTTTTAGCAGCCTCGAACCCGGAACCTACGAAATCCGCGAACAACAACCGCTCGGGCTGATCAACAGCACTGCCCTGCCAGGTCAGCTCAATGGACAACCTAGCGGTGTCGTCCAAGATCTCGATACCATTACACAGATCGTTGTGACGCAGGGTGGCCAACACATCACAGATGTCGATTTCGCTGAAACAGCCCACGCGAGTATCGCCGGTACCGTCTTCACGACGTTCAACGGGCAAGATGTGCCAACTGCCGGCGTCGCCGTGCGACTCCAGTGCTCCACAAATCAATCCGTCCAATTTCAATTGACTGACGAAAGCGGCAATTACTTCTTTAGTCAAGTACTTCCTGGAATGTGTGCGGTCATCGAATCCACGCCCACTGGCTTATTCGACGGACCAGAAGAAGTTGGCAACATTGATGGCCACACGGTTGGTACCGCCGATGGCCTCGATTCCATCCACTCGATCTTACTCCGCAGTAACGACCAAGCCGTCGATTACAATTTCTACGAATATACGCCGGCACAGATATCTGGTGTTGTATTCCAAGATGGAGAGACGGTCGTTGTTCAGAGTGAATTACAAGTCGCCGACGTTGTGGCACCTGCTGGAGAGCTTTCTATCGACGACCGACGACTGCACGGTATCGAAGTGATCTTAACGAATCTCGCAACTGGCAATACGTTACGGACGCTAACAAACGCTCAGGGTGAGTTCTCTTTCGAGGGGCTAACCGCTGGCACTTACCAACTCAATGAAAGTCAGCCAATGGGCTTTCATGATGGACTAGACCATGCAGGCACAGCTGGCGGAACTGTTGCTGCGGAACAAGACCAGATAACTCAGATCGAATTAGCGTTTGGACAAATCGCAACGGATTATTTATTCAGCGAGTATCGAGTAAAAATAGTTGCCCCTGTCGAAACGCTAGAGCCTCTATTACCACCTCCCGTTATCGAAATACCCAACCCAACGTCAAATCCGGTGATTCAAACCAACGGGTTCGATATTAACCCGCCCATCAACGGTCAACTTGGTACGATCAGCAATCCTAATATAGATATCCCAGTATTCGGCTCAGACCACACGCTAGATTCAACGCTGAACGCTTGGCACCTGAGTGTCGTTGACGGTGGTATGCCGCGCGGTGATATTCTACCACTGTCGGTCATGACACCCGTGACATTCACTCGCGATACCGTGTGGGATGCGACTCTTACGAACAACGGAGTATGGCAAGCAAAAACGCTGACAGGCACCATAATCGATGTTGCCCATTTAAATCTTGGAGTCGCTGGAGCAGTTGCGGTTGCCGCTGACTTTAACGGTGATGGAGTTGCTGAGATTGCCATGTACAGCGACGGCTATTGGTTCATTGACATCAATGGCAATGGCCGCTGGGATGACGACGATCTGTGGGCGGAGATGGGTTCGCGTGAGGATATGCCGGTCGTTGGTGACTGGGATGGCGATGGAAAAGACGATATTGGCGTCTATGGATTGCAATGGCCCGGCGATATTGAGGCCTTGGCACAAGACCCAGGGCTGCCTGACTTAGCGAACCGAGAAGTGACTAAACCGAAGAATGTTCCACCGACTCGACAACTAGGAGCATCTCGCAGACGCCTCATGCAAACGACCGCCCGCGGCGATGTGCGTGCGGATGTTGTCGACCATGTGTTCCAGTATGGCCGCGGACCTGAAGTCGCGGTGACCGGCGATTGGAATGGCGATGGCGTTGCTAACATCGGTACTTATCAGAATGGTCAATGGAAACTAGATACCAATGGCGATGGCCGCATATCTGCTGGTGACCAAGTGGCTGAGTTTGGCCAAGCAGGCGACATTCCCGTGGTCGGCGATTTCAATGGAGATGGAGTTGACCAAATCGGGGTCTTCCGTGACGGCAAGTGGCACCTCGATACCAACGGCGACCTACAGCGTGATCATATCGACCAAGTGTTCCAACTTGGCACAGACGGCGACCAACCAATCGTCGGTGATTTCGACGGCGACGGCATCGACGACATTGCTGTCTACCAAGCCAAAAAAGCCGGCTAAGCGAACGCGCAAGGCCGCAAAAGGCCGTGGTCACTCAACCAATATTCCCCGCGGAATCAACATCGCTGCCTGCCCTACGAGTTCTTTAACTTATCGGCCTCGGCTTGGAATGCGACAATTTCCGCTTCGAGCCGAGCAACTTCACCCGGTTCGTCATCCTGTTGCTTGGCACCGGAAAGCTGCATTTTTAGATTCTGCACCTTCTTGCGGACCACTTCCAACCGCTTCTTGGCTTTCTTGTCCATCCGCTCCTCCCCATTGTCTGTTTGCTTATTGCGTACTATTTATCGTTTCATCTTGCGTGTCAACCAATGAGACAACCTTAGCCGTCTCTTTCGCTGGAGATCGTGGAACCATTCTCATACCTCCCGCCAGTAATACAACAATAATTGCTGCGTACATATTGAGTTTTCCCCACAAGGCTTCCTTCTCTTGAAACTTCAGGGCCGCATCGCTCTTGCCCGCCAACATCGAGCTGATATAGAAAATCGCAAACACTAGAACAAGTTTCAATGCGAACAAACCATGATACATTCCCTCTGGCTTATCTTCCGCACGAAAGATAGCCATCGTATTATACAAACCGCTCAGCAGCAATAATAACGCGCAAATCATAATCACTTTGGACCACTTCCGTTTGACTTGCTGCTTGACAGCGTTTTCTGGGTCATTGCCGTCTAGTGCTGGGCACAGTACGAGCTGAGTAAAAATCGCTCCGCCGACCATCACGACCGCGGGAAGGATGTGCATCCAGCGGGAAATTAAAGAGATTATATTGTCCATGTTTTCTACTCCAATGCGTCTGAAAGTTGCTGAAATACTGCTTGGGCTAATACCGCTGCGTCTGGCTTCGTTGTCGTTTCACCCGTGAGTTGTGCATCACGTACGGCTGTTAGTACTTTAGAGAATAGCGGGCCGGGGTGCAGCCCCATTTCTTGTAAATCTTTTCCATCGAGAAGTGGTGCTGGGTCTAACTGCTCCAAGGGTAAATCCAGCTTCTGCTGACAGAATTCGATACCCGCTGTGGATTGTTGGTGATGATTGGACCAGGCCGTCGCGATAGCAAGAGTATTTACTGCATGTGGGTCAATCAACAGCCGTTGGATTTGAGGCCATGGTGCAGAATTGGCGTTTATAAACTGGTCCACATGATCAACCATCCAGCAAACAGTCCTAATATCGTCATTGGACATCTTCATTTGTTTCAGACTAGCTCGTACGTCAATCAAAATCGCGTCTGGCACGAGAGTTTTAAAGATAAGTGCTAGCGTAGAAAGAAAATCGTTAGCCGGCATTGCTGCAGTGATTGCTAACAGCGATTGCCAATTCGCAGCTTGACTTGATTCCGGCAATGTAAGACCGGGCACAGCGTATGTTAAGGCACCGGTGTCTAGCAGCAATTCCAGCCCACGTTGGTAATTATCCGAATCCAAAGTCCTCTTCAGTTCAACTAGAATCCGTTCTCGGGAAACTTGTTGCAGGTTCTCGGCAAACTGATTCACCGCTGCTAAAGTTTCTGCGTGGATGGTAAATTTGAGTGTTGTGGCAAGGCGAATGGCACGCAAGATTCGCAGCTTATCTTCCTGAAATCGTTCTGCCGGAATTCCAATCGCGCGGATGACCTTGGCAACGATATCCGCTCGGCCGTTCACAAAATCGATGACTTGTTCATCAATTGGATCATAGAACATTCCATTAATGGTAAAGTCACGACGCAGTGCATCTTGCTCAGCGTTACAAAAACTAACACCATCGGGATGGCGACCGTCACTGTAAGCAGTATCTTCGCGAAATGTGGCGATTTCGATATTGCCGGTCGCTCTAGTGCCAATCAATGTAATGACGCCAAAGGCAGCTCCGATCGCTAGCGTTTTCTTTTTAGTGAAGACCTCCTGAATCTGATCAGGCAGAGCATTAGTCGCGATATCGTAATCGTGGGGATCTTGCGGTGGTCGCATTTCCTGATCGCGCACACATCCACCAGCAAAGTATGCAATAAACCCTGCTTTGCGCAGTTTCCGCACAGTTTTCACGGCAAACAAACGGGCTTTTTCAACAACGATGGGGGACGATTCGGTCATAGACTAGAGCATAGCATTTACGCCAGAATTTGGAACCGCGAATAGCCTTACTTCGCTGGCTAACCGTATCGCAGTAGGCTGTCGTCGATGTCGCTACTCCAGGCATCAATACCACCGACCATGCTTTGGCATTGCTTGAAGTCTTGGCTCAATAACCACTGAGTCACTTGCAAACTCCGCATTCCATGATGGCAATACACGACGACATGATCCTCTGCATGCGGCAGTAGCTCAGCCACGCGTGCTTGCATCTCACTCATCGGCAGCAATCGTGCGCCGGCAATCTTGACCAGATCCCATTCGCCTTGCTCACGGCAATCCAGCAGTACAAAATCTGCTTGTTCGTCTAACAAGCATTTTACTTCAGATACAGATATCTCTAACGGCAAGTCATCATTCGTCATCTTTTAAAACCTAATCGTGGTCTGAGTGGAGGCGGGAGTTGTAATCGGATGAGTTCTCCAAATTGACCCCAACAGCGCTCAAAGTGCAATACCAACAACCAATGATAAACGGCCCTATCCTGTGTACAAGTAATCTACGTCCATATCATAACTTGTATAAACACTATTGTGCTATCATGCGGTTTGGTACTATTTGGCGTGAGATTAGGCACAAATAATTGACATTTCCAGAAATCAAATTCAGCGGCACATTACGCCCGACCCAGCAGGAAGTGGTTTCAATCGTCAAACAACAATTGCGTGACGATCAGCGGGAGTTCTACATTGTCGCACCACCCGGGTCAGGTAAGACCGTAACAGGCCTTTATTTATGGGCTCATACTTTCAAATGCCCAACTCTGGTTCTATCACCTAATTCAGCCATCCAATCACAATGGCTTGCTCGTACGGACCTTTTCAAAGACGGTGACTCGGATGTTGACCCTAGTCTTCTTAGTTCAAATCCTAAGAATCCGTCATTATTGACTTCTTTGACATATCAAAGTCTCACGCTACCGAGTCGCAATTCATCTGATTTTGAAACAACCGCGCTGCAAAGCTGGGTGGACCATTTGATAGAAAAAGAAGCAGCTCGTAATCCAGATGAAGCAATGACATGGATCACGAATCTACGAGAGCAAAACCTTGAATATTTCCAAACTCGATTTAACACATACCTAAAAAAGGTCCGCGATGCACATGCAGATCTTTCTGGGGGTCTAGACACGCTGCATGGCAGTTCCATCGCCAACCTTCGGGCACTCAAGAAACAAGGCGTACAGCTAATCATCCTTGATGAGTGCCATCATCTATTGGGCCACTGGGGACGCGTATTACAAGGCATCCACGAATTTCTTGATGAGCCTTATATCATTGGGCTGACAGCAACTCCACCAGACGAATCCGATCATGATCCCAAGAATTGGGAGCGTTACGACAATTTCATGGGCGAGATTGATTTTGAGGTACCGATCCCGGCGGTCGTCAAAGAGGGCTACCTCGCTCCGTATCAAGATCTATGTTACTTCACACGTCCCACTGACGACGAATTAGGATACGTTTCCAATACGAACAAAGCGTTGCTAGACCTACTTGAGATCGTTTCACGCGGCGATTCCGAAACCCAACGGATGTCTCTGCCAGATTTCATCTATGACACGCTCGACAAACGAATGTTGATGCACGGGCCCGCGAAAAGTTGGAGTGAATACGAAGAGCGAGCATCAAATATTTCTTGGGTTGGACGAGCCTACTTGCGCAGTGTCGGCAGAGAGCTTCCAGCAGGAGTACCGCCGTTGGCCCAAGACCAATTTGACGCGGAGGACTTACTTGAGTATGTGACACCATGTTTAGAGCGATATGTCAGACTTTATTTAATGATGCAAGACAACCCTCAGCTGCATGCGTTAGCTAGGGAAATCAAATCCAAGCTGCGGATGCTCGGCATGCAAATCACAGAAACAGGATCTCAGCAATGTGCCTCGCCGATTAGTCGCATCTTGGCATATTCAAAAGCCAAATGTCTGGCGCTACAGCCAATCTTATCAGCAGAAATGAATGTCTTGGGTGAATCCATACGTGCCGTTGTCGTATGTGATTATGAAAAAACATCGGCGGTTTCAGCGGACATCAGCCATTTACTTGACGATGAAGCAGGCGGAGCGGTGGCGGCATTTAAACAGCTACTCAATGATGAGCAAACCGATCAATTGGATCCCATCTTGGTCACGGGGTCGACTGTTCTGGTCGACGATGATTTGCGCGATAACTTTGATGCCGCCGCAAAAAAATGGGTGAGTAATTCTCAATACAAAGTAACTTGGGAATGGTTGGACGTTGACGAATTCTATCTGATGCAAGGCAAGGGATCTGATTGGTCACCCCGCGTCTATGTAGAAATGATTACGGAGTTGTTTCAACAAGGAATTACACGATGTTTAGTGGGTACTCGTGGATTATTAGGAGAAGGATGGGATGCCAGCAAAATCAATGTATTAATTGATCTTACCTGCGCGTCTACTTATACTGCCGTCAATCAACTGCGTGGACGGTCGATGAGGTTGGACAAAGATGTCCCTCAAAAAATCGCGAACAACTGGGATGTCGTCTGTATAGCTCCAGAGTTTTTAAAGGGATTGGATGACTATAAGAGGTTTAGAAAAAAACACGGGAGAATCTATGGGGTAACTGACGACGGTGTCATTGAGAAAGGGGTCGGACATGTTCATGCAGCACTAACAGAAATCAAGCCCGAAGGCGTCGAAAGCTCCGCCGCGATGTTAAATCAAGATATGCTATCACGGGTTCCTGAACGAGCAGCTGCGCGTGCCTTATGGGAAATTGGTAAACCCTATTTAGGAAAAAGCCAAACGTCGGTGGAAACAAAGGTTGAAATCAAACCACCAGCAATGAAAGGCCGTGGGTTTCCACCATTCTGGTATGCGGAAACGCCGTGGGATGAGGCCAGTTTAACGTATGCAGTTAGTCGTGCTGTACTGCGGGCGTTAGTTGAAACGAACGTAATTAGAACAATACGTGTCGAGGATACTGAAGAGCATCTAACAGTCAATGCTCGCAATGGTGGTTATGTCCGGGTGTTCATGAAAAATGCCGACTCCAAAACAAACCGCATCTTTTCCGAGGCAATCTCCGAGGTCTTTGGCCCGATCAAGGATGCCAGATATTTGATCGAACGGCGCGCGGCTATTGGTGATATATCGATGCAAACGAAACGCCCCAAATGGGCGAATTATCTACCAGATTTTATTGGCAAGTATTTTGATTATGAGGAATTAGTAAGAGACCTCGAAGTTCAATTAGTGATGGTGCACTGTGTCCCGACTGAGTTGGCACGGAACAAAGACCGCGTGTTTATTTTTCTGAAGCACTGGAGAGAATTAGTGGGCCCGGCAGAAGTGCATTTTTTACAACGCGAAGAAAGCCAAGAGTTTTTACAATCGGCACGTCAGCAAGGATTGGTTCCAACAGAAAAAACCCACCGCAAGGAAATTTTCACGTAGTATTTGCTGCTGAAAATCGACTCGTAAGGAGCAACCAAGGATCGTCTTTCCTCGTTTTGTGTTATTGCTTGCTATTAAGATGCTTCGCAAACTCCGCAGCGCTTAACGAGAGCGAAAGATTTCACTCGTGAGAACTTCGGTAACAGCTGTCCTCAATCCATAATCGTTTGCTTTGACGCGAGCCAGTATGTCATCAATTTCATATTGATCCAAGCGTTCCATGTTACGTCCTGTTGAGTAGGCGAGCAGCGACTCGATTAAACTCCGTGCGAATACATCTCCGCGGGTCTCGGTAAGCACGCGTTTGAATTCTGCGAAATTTGCAAAGGACTCACCGGTGGATAATTGACCTGAGGGATCAATTGGCGAGCTCGGTTGTCTGCCGTTGGAAGCAGGATACTTAGACCGCCAACGTCCGATAGGATCAAAGTTCTCAAGTGGAAAACCGAGCGGATCAATATTGCGATGGCAAATGTTACATGCCTCGTCTTCTCGGTGAAGGGAGAGCTTTTCGCGGATCGTGGTCGCTCCACTGACATCCGAATCGATGGATGGGACTTCGTCCGGTGGTGGGGGCGATGGCGTCCCCAGTATATTCTCGAGGATCCACGCGCCACGTGTCACCGGTGAAGTATCGACGCCATTGGCACTGACCGTCAGAACACTCGCCATGCCCAACAATCCGCCACGCCGTTGGCTCTCGGTCAGTTCGACCTTCTGGAATCCGTCGGACTGGCGCAGCGTCTCCCGGATCGGTAACTGGTACAGTTTGGCAAGCTGTTTATCAACGAATGTGTATTCAGCATTGAGGAAATCCATGATGGAGCCATTCTGCTCAAGCAAGTTCTGGAAAAAAAGTTGCGTTTCTCGCTTCATGGAGTATGGTAAGTTTTCCGCATAGAACTCATTCGCCGTTTTCCGGGGTGGCGGTTGGTCCCCGAGATCTCGCAGATTGAGCCAACTGTCGAGGAAACCGCTCACGAAAGCACTCGATCTTGGGTCGTTCATTAAACGCTCAATTTGGGCGGTCAACTGCGGTTTAGTTTGCAGTAACTCGTTGTTTGCATCCTCGTAGAGTTGCTGGTCGGGGGGCGCGGCCCACAGCGTGTAGGAGAGTCGCGTCGCTAGGTCATGTGGCTGCAAGGTAGCGTCTGCATCTTCTGTGATTTCACTAAAATACAGGAACGAAGGCGAGCAGAGTATCATCTTGACGGTCGCTAGAGCTGCATCTCTGGCCGCCATGTTCTGCGCGAGCAATCCATTGTGAAACCGCTCGAGGCGTTGTCGATCGGAGTCG